>NZ_MULM01000150.1:0-65041 GCF_002029345.1 Pseudomonas sp. VI4.1 | reverse complement strand
CGGCGTGTCAGTCGACACATGTATTGGCTGATAGACCGCCTTCGCTGGCAAGCCAGCTCCTACAGGGATCTCCTCGACCTCAAGCCCCCCGTATTCAGTTGTTCGAAGATGTAACAGTTTTTCCGAAGGTATCTGTGATTCCTAATTAATCTGTTTAAAAACAACAAGTTATAGAGATTATACGGCTGTTACAAACACCCAGGCCACAGGATTGCCGTCTTACTGAACACTCGTTTAGTATGGTCGCCATGTCGCTCCCTCCCTCATGCCAAACACAACAATTCGAGGACTCGTATGACTACTCAATCTTCTCTGCTCAGTCAGGTCGAAGCGGGTGTTGCCTGGATCACGCTCAACCGTGCCGCGCAACGCAACGCGCTGGACATTCCGACGCTGAAAAGCCTTCACGCCTTGCTCGACCAATACAACGTCGATCCGGCGGTGCGAGTGATCGTGCTGACCGCGACCGGCCGCAGTTTCTGCGCCGGTGCCGACCTCGCCGAATGGGCCGAAGCCGAGGCCCGCGGTGCGCTGGAAAGCTACGGCTGGACGGAAACCGCCCACGCCATGATGAGCCGTCTGTACAGCCTCGATAAACCGACCATTGCCGCGATCAACGGCACTGCCGTCGGCGCCGGGATGGATTTGACCCTGTGCTGCGACTTGCGGGTCGCCGCGCAGTCCGCCCGGTTCAAGGCCGGTTACACCAGCATGGCCTATTCGCCGGACGCCGGTGCCAGCTGGCATCTGCCACGGCTGATCGGCACCGAGCAGGCCAAGCGCCTGCTGTTCCTCGATGAACTCTGGAGTGCCGAGCGCGCCCTGGCGGCCGGCCTGGTCAGCGAAGTCTGCGCCGATGAACAACTGCCAAGCGTGGTGGGCGAGCTGGCCGCGCGCCTGGCCAGCGGCCCGACCTTCGCGTTTGCCCAGACCAAACAACTGATGCGTGAAGGCGCCCGGCGCAGCCTGCCGGAACAACTGAGCGCGGAACTCGCCGCCGGTTTGCTCTGCGGTCGCAGTGTCGATGGCGCCGAGGCCTTGCGCGCAGCGATGGAAAAACGTCCGCCTGCCTTTGTCGGTAAATAAGCTTGGCCAATAAATGCGGCGTCGCAGCCCTCGAATAAAAACGATTATCGAAGAACAGGTAGCGTTATGAATTTCCAGCTGACCCAAGAACAAGACATGTTGGTGGACGCGGTACGCAGTTTTGTCGCCAAGGAACTGCTGCCCCATGAAGAAGCGGTGGATCGTGCCGATGAAGTGTCGCCGGAACTCGCCGCGCAGATTCGCGGCAAGGCAGTGGCGGCGGGTTTCTATGCCTTCAACATGCCTGAAGAAGTCGGCGGAGGCGGGCTCGACTACCTGTCCCAGGCCTTGATCGAACGCGAACTGTCCAAGGTGTCGTGGGCGCTGCATGTGTTCGTCGCACGCCCGTCGAAAATCCTCATGGCCTGCACCGGCCAGCAGATCCAGGACTATTTGCTGCCGTGCATCCAGGGCGAAAAGATCGACTGCTTCGCCCTCACCGAACCGGGTGCCGGCTCCGATGCCAATGCGATCAAGACCCGTGCCGTGCGCGACGGCGACGACTTTGTGTTGAACGGCAGCAAGCACTTCATCAGCCATGCCGGCCACGCCGATTTCGCGATTGTCTTCGCCGTGACCGACACCTACGAACACAACGGTCGCCAGCGCAACGCCGTGACCTCGTTCCTGGTCGACCGGGGCACGCCAGGCATGACGATCCGTCGCGGGCCCAAGTGCGTCAGCAACCGCGGTTATCACACCTATGAAATGTTCTTCGACGATTGCCGCGTCCCGGCCTCCAAAGTGCTCGGCGAAGTCGGCAAGGGCTGGGAAGTGGCCAATGCCTGGCTGACCGCCGGGCGGGTGATGGTCGCCGCCAACTGCGTCGGCCAGGCCCAGCGGGCGTTGGACGTTTCGCTGCAATGGGCGGCGGACCGCAAGCAGTTCGGCCAACCCATCGGCACCTATCAAGGGGTGTCGTTCAAGCTGGCCGACATGGCCACGCAAATCCGCGCGGCCGAACTCTTGACCCTGCACACCGCCTGGAAAATGGATCAGGGCAGCATGACCGACGGCGAAGCCGGGATGGCCAAGTTGTTCGCCAGTGAAGTGCTCGGGCGCGTGGCCGACGAAGCGGTGCAGATTTTCGGCGGCATGGGCTTGATGGACGAAGGTCCGGTCGAGCGCATCTGGCGCAACGCCCGGATCGAGCGCATCTGGGAAGGCACCTCGGAGATCCAGCGTCACATTATTTCCCGCGAATTGCTGCGGCCGCTGCTTGCGCTGATCAGGTCGGAGAACAGACATGTCCCAACAGATTCGCGACAACCTCAAACGCCTGCTCGCGCCGCGCCACCTGGCATTCATTGGCGGGCGGAGCATGGCCCGTGCGCTCAAGCGCTGTGCCGAGGGCGGTTATCAAGGCCAGATGTGGCTGGTCAACCCGCAGCACGACAGCCTCGAAGGCGTGCCCTGTGTGCGTAGCGTAGCGGAACTGCCGTGTGGCCCGGACGCGGTGTTCATCGCCACCAACCGCGAGCTGACCTTGACCTTGTCACCGAACTGGCGGCCAGGGGCGCGGGCGGGGCGATTTGCTACGCCTCGGGTTTCGCCGAGACCGGCGCGCAAGGCCAGGCCCTGCAAGACCAGTTGCTCAAGGCGGCTGGCGACATGGCCTTGCTCGGCCCCAACTGCTACGGCTTGCTCGATTACCTGCACAGCTCGGCCCTGTGGCCGGTCGCCCATGGCGGCAAGACCGTGGAGAAGGGCGTTGCGGTGCTGACCCAGAGCGGCAACTTTGCCTACAACCTGTCCATGAGCGACCGCTCGTTGCCGGTGGCCTATATGGCATCAGTCGGCAACCAGGCGCAACTGGGCATCGCCGAGCTGATGGATGTGCTGCTCGACGAGCCGCGCGTCACCGCGATCGGCCTGCATCTGGAAGGCCTGAAAAACGTTCCGGGCTTTGCTCGCGCGGCACACAAGGCGCTGGAAAAAGGCATTCCGATCATTGCGCTGAAAACCGGGGTGTCGCAGATCGGCGCCGAATTGGCCCTCAGCCACACCAGCTCGCTGGCCGGTTCCGATGTGTTGTACGACAGCCTGTTCGAGCGCCTCGGGGTGATTCGCGTCAGCGGTCCGGTGAGCTTTGTCGAAACCCTGAAAGCCGCTGCCTGCGGCAATCTGCCGGCGGGCAACAGCCTGATCGCCCTGGCCTGTTCCGGTGGCGATGCGGGTTTGATTGCCGACTATGCCGAACGCAATGACTTGAGCCTGCCCAGGCTCGATGAAAGCCAGCGGGTCGAGCTGGATCAAGTGCTGCCAAGCTACGCCAACCTGGTCAACCCGCTGGATTTCACCACGGCGATCTGGGGTGACCGCGAAGCGCTGGACAAGATGCTCGACAGCGCCCTGCGCACCGCAGCCGACGCCGCGGTACTGGTGCTCGATTACCCCTCGGAGGCCACCGGCGAGCGCAAGGAATGTGACCTGCTGCTGGAGCTGTATTGCGGCGGCGTTGAGCCGTCACGGCAAGACCGGTTTCGTCACCTCGGCCTTTCCCGAACTGCTGCCGGCCAGTGCTCGCGAGCGTCTGCATGCGCGCGGTGTGGCGGCATTGCAGGGCGTCGAGGATGGCTTGGCGGCGTGGGGGCGGATCGCCGGTTATCAGCGCAAGCGCCTGGCGCTGCTGGCACTCGGTGAGTCGGCGCTGGTGCCGCTGTGCCCGCAAGCGCTGGAAGGCGAGGGGCAACTGCTGGATGAATGGCAATCCAAGCAGGCCTTGCGCGCCTTCGGCCTGCCGACACCGCAAGGCGTGTTGAGCACGCCGGACGAGCGTTGCACGCGGCGAATTCACTGGGTTATCCACTGGTGCTCAAGGCGGTCAGCGCCGAGCTGCCGCACAAGACCGAAGCCGGTGCGTGGCCCTGAACCTGCTCGATCCGCAGGCCTTGAGTGACGCCCTGGAGCAGATGCGCGCGCGGATCGCCGACTATGCACCGGGGGTGGCCTTCGATCAGGTGCTGCTGGAGCGCATGGCAACCCCGCCCCTGGCCGAGTTGATCGTGGGGATCAAGCGTGAAACCGGCTTCGGCCTGGCGCTGGTCATCGGCGCCGGGGGAATTCTGGTGGAGCTGCTCAAGGACAGCCGCAGCCTGCTGTTGCCCACCACTGACGGGGCCATTCGCCAGGCGTTGTCGAGCCTGCGCAGCGCCGCCTTGCTGCAAGGGTTTCGTGGTCGCGAAGCCGCGGATCTGGAGGCACTGGTGGCCGCGATCCGCGCCGTGGCGGACTACGCCTGTGAGAACGCCGGGCAGTTGCTCGAACTCGATGTGAACCCATTGTTGGTCGGTGCCCAAGGCACCACTGCGGTCGATGCGTTGATTCGCCTCGGCCAAGCTTGAGGATCTGAGCATGCAAAGCAAAACCTTGACCGGCGGCCAGACCCTGGTGCGCCTGTTGGCCAATTACGGCGTCGACACCGTGTTCGGCATTCCTGGCGTGCATACCCTGGAGCTGTATCGCGGCTTGCCCGGCAGTGGCATTCGCCATGTGCTGACCCGGCACGAGCAGGGGGCCGGTTTCATGGCCGACGGCTATGCGCGGGTCAGCGGCAAGCCGGGGGTGTGCTTCATCATCACCGGCCCCGGCGTGACCAATGCCGCGACCGCGATCGGCCAGGCCTACGCCGACTCGATCCCGATGCTGGTGATTTCCAGCGTCAACCATACGGCCAGCCTGGGCAAAGGTTGGGGTTGCCTGCACGAAACCCAGGATCAGCGCGCCATGACCGCGCCGATCACCGCGTTTTCGGCGGTGGCCTTGAGTGCCGAGGATTTGCCCGAGCTGATCGCCCGCGCTTACGCGGTGTTCGACAGCGAACGGCCGCGTCCGGTGCATATTTCGGTGCCGCTGGATGTGCTGGCCGCGCCCGTCACGCGTGACTGGAGCAATGAGGTGGTGCGCCGTCCGGGACGCGGCCTGCCGGCGGCCGAGGCGCTGGATCAGGCGGTGGCGAAACTGCAGGCGGCACGCCGGCCGATGATCATCGCCGGCGGCGGTGCGCTGAATGCCGGCCAGGCGCTCGAGGCCTTGAGCACGCGGCTGGGCGCGCCGTTTTTCAGTAGCGTCGCCGGCAAGGGCTTGTTGCCGCCGGATGCGCCGTTGAATGCCGGGTCGACCCTGTGCGTGGAACCGGGCTGGGCGCTGATCGCCGAAGCCGACGTGGTGCTTGCGGTGGGCACCGAGATGGCCGACACCGATTACTGGCGCGAACGTCTGCCGCTGAATGCCGAGCTGCTGCGGGTGGATATCGACTCGCGCAAGTTCAACGATTTCTATCCGTGCACGTGGCCTTGCAGGGCGATGCGCGGCACACCGTCATGGCCTTGCTGGAGCGCCTGCCTGAATCCGCACGCGACGCGAGCGCTGCCATCCAGGCCGTCGACACTTTGCGCAAAGCGGTCAAGGCCGGGCACGGCACCTTGCAGTCGATCCATCAGGCGATCCTCGATCGGGTTTCGGCCGAACTGCCGGACAACGCCTTTATCAGCAGCGACATGACTCAACTGGCCTACACCGGCAACTACGCCTTCAGCAGCCAGGCGCCGCGCAGTTGGCTGCACCCGACCGGCTACGGCACCTTGGGTTATGGCTTGCCGGCGGGTATCGGCGCCAAGTTCGGCGCGCCGGAGCGGCCCGGATTGGTGCTGGTCGGCGACGGTGGTTTTCTCTACACCGCGCAAGAACTGGCGACCGCCGTGGAAGAGCTGGACAGCCCGCTGGTGGTGCTGTTGTGGAACAACGAAGCCCTGGGGCAGATCCGCGACGACATGCTCGGCCTCGACATCGAGCCGATTGGCGTGCTGCCGCGCAACCCGGATTTTGCCGCATTGGGCCGCGCCTTCGGTTGCACCGTGACGCAACCCCGCAGCCTGGACGAACTGCAAACCGACCTGCGTGCCGGCTTCCAACGAAACGGCGTGACCCTGATCGAACTCAAGCACGCCTGTGCGCTGGTCGGTTAAACCCTCAACAAGGAACAAGCCCATGCGTTTTTCCGATCTGACCCAACGTGTCGCCGGTGACGGTGCCGCCGCCTGGGAGATTCATTACCGCGCCCTGGCGCTTCAGGAGCAGGGCCGGGACATTTTGTTGCTGTCGGTGGGCGACCCGGATTTCGATACCCCGGTGCCGATCGTGCAAGCGGCCATCGATAGCCTGCTGGCGGGCCATACCCATTACGCCCAAGTGCGCGGCAAGCGTGCCCTGCGTGAAAGCATCGCCAAACGGCATCGGCAACGCAGCGGCCAACCGGTCGATGCCGACCAGGTGGTGGTGCTGGCCGGCGCGCAATGTGCGCTGTTCAGCGTCGCCCAGTGCGTGCTCAATCCCGGCGATGAAGTGATAGTCGCCGAGCCGATGTACGTCACTTATGAAGCCGTGTTCGGTGCCTGCGGCGCGGTGGTGATTCCAGTACCGGTGCGCTCCGAGAACGGCTTTCGGGTGTTGCCGGAAGACGTCGCCGCCCGCATTACCCCGCGCACTCGCGCGTTGGCGCTCAACAGCCCGCACAACCCGTCCGGCGCCAGCCTGCCGCGCACCACCTGGCAGGCGCTGGCCGAGCTGTGCATTGCCCATGACCTATGGCTGATTTCGACGAGGTCTACAGCGAGCTGTTGTTCGAAGGCGAACACGTCAGCCCGGCCAGTCTGCCCGGCATGGCCGAGCGCACCGCGACCCTCAACAGCCTGTCGAAATCCCACGCCATGACTGGCTGGCGCGTCGGCTGGGTGGTCGCGCCACCGTCACTTGCCGGGCATCTGGAAAACCTCGCGCTGTGCATGCTTTACGGCTCCCCGGATTTCATCCAGGACGCCGCGGTCGTCGCGCTGGAGACCCAGCTGCCGGAACTCGAGGCCATGCGCCAGGCCTATCGCCAGCGCCGCGACCTGGTCTGCGAATGCCTGGCCGACTGCCCTGGCGTGCGTGCCCTGAAGCCCCGATGGCGGGACTGTTCGTGATGGTCGACATCGCGACACCGGGCTCAGCGCCCAGGCCTTCGCCGACCGCCTGCTGGATCGACACGGCGTCTCGGTGCTGGCCGGTGAAGCGTTCGGCCCGAGTGCCGCCGGGCACATTCGCCTGGGGCTGGTGGTGGGCACCGAACCCCTGCGCGATGCCTGCCAGCGGATTGTCCGCTGCGCCAATGAGTTGATGGAGGGGCGGGGCGATGCGTAATTACAGCAGGCTGTTTATGGATGGCGCCTGGCACCTGCCTTCCGGCCAGGGCCTGGCCGAGGTGATCAACCCGGCCACTGAACAGGTCGCAGGCTCCGTGCCGTTGGGCGACGAGCGTGACGTTGATCGCGCCGTGGCCGCGGCCCGACGGGCCTTTGGTGCATGGTCGCGCACCTCGTCCAGCGTCCGCGCGGCTTACATCCGCGCACTGCGAGCAACTGCGAGCGCGGCGGACGAAATGGCGCAGGTGATCACCACCGAACTCGGCATGCCGGTGCAGTGGTGTCGCTCGGTGCAGGTCGAGGGGCCGATCGCCGGACTGGAACACTACGTCGAAATCGCCGGGTTGATGGATGAGGTGCGCGAGGTCGGCAACTCCCTGGTGATTCGCGAGGCGGTGGGTGTCTGTGCCTTCATCAATCCGTGGAATTACCCGCTGCACCAGTTGATCGGCAAGCTCGCGCAGGCACTGGCGGCCGGCTGCACGGTGGTGGTCAAGCCGAGCCAGGAAACCCCGCTGCATGCCTTCCTGCTGGCGGAAATGATCGAGGCCATCGGTCTGCCGGCCGGGGTGTTCAACCTGGTCAGCGGGCCCGGTTCCAAGGTCGGTGAAGCCTTGGCCAGGCACCCGGATGTCGACATGATGTCGTTCACCGGCTCCACCGGCGCCGGCGTCCGCGTGGCCCAGGCGGCAGCGCCTTCGGTCAAGCGGGTGTGCCTGGAACTGGGCGGCAAGTCGCCGCTGCTGATCGGCGAAGATGCCGATCTGGCGGCAGCGGTGCGTTACGGCGTGCAGGATGTGATGATCAACTCCGGACAGACTTGCACTGCCTTGACCCGCATGCTGCTGCCCGCCAGCCGTTATGCCGAGGCGCTGGAGCTGGCCCTGGCCGAGACCCGAAGCCTGCGCATGGGCGATCCGCTCGACCCGCAGAGTTTCCTTGGCCCGATGTGCTCGGCCGCGCAACGGCGGACCGTGCGTGATTACATTCAAGTCGGTCGGCAAGAGGGCGCGCGGCTGCTGTGTGGCGGTGAATCGGCCGACGAGTTCGAGCGCGGGTTTTACCTCAAGCCGACGCTGTTTGCCGACGTCGACAATCGGATGCGCATCGCCCAGGAAGAAATCTTCGGCCCGGTACTGTGCCTGATCCCCTATGCGGATGAAGCCCAGGCCATCCAGATCGCCAACGACTCGCCGTTCGGCCTGTCCAGCGGCGTATGGGCCGGTAGCGCCGAGCGTGCACTCGGGCTGGCGCGGCAGCTGCGCGCCGGGCAGTGCTTTATCAACGGCGCGGCGTTCAACTATCAGGCGCCGTTTGGCGGCTATAAACAGTCAGGCAATGGTCGCGAATGGGGTGAAGAAGGGCTGGCCGAGTTTGTCGAAGTGAAAGCGATGCAGCTGTGATCTCGCCATGAGCGCGGCCGGGCCGCAGGCCCGCATGGCGTTATACCTGGGCACCTCGCTGCTGCAACTGGCAGCGGGGTGGCCCAAGCACCGCAAAAAGATCCCAGCCTGCGCCAGCGCCTGCACCAGCCAAATCAAGCCCTGTCGCGGTTTTCCAGCGGGGTATCGAAGGCCACGAACAACTGGTCGGCGGTGATGCTTCCGAGATCCAGCCGCATGTTGTTTTCCAGCATGGCGAACAGCCGGGTAAACACTTCGAAGACCTTGCAATGGTCTTCCATGCCGGAAAACGGGTTGTCGATTTTCTCGGCGATCAGCGAGCTTTCCTGCACCGCGTCGTAGACCTCGCGCAGGGTGATTTCATTGGCGGGCCTGGCCAGGGTCAGCCCGCCCTTGGCACCGCGATAGGACTTGAGAATGTCCGCCTTGACCATCTGCGACACCAGATTGCGCACCCGCGTCGGGTGGGTTTTTACCCACTTGGCAATGGTTTCGGTGCGCAGCTTCTGCGGTGCGTTGGCGGCAACGAACGACAGGATGTAAGAAGCGGTGATCAAGCGGGTCGACTGGCTCATGAGGCGGAAGGCTCCCTGTAGAAACCGGATTATTCAATCGATGAAAAATACCCGTCAGGGCGTGGAATTTACGTTGTGAAGTCGTTAATGTATTTGTTACGGTAACAATTAGGAATGTTAGCAGATTCGGTAGGACCTTCGAATCATTTTCTCTGCAATCGATCAGGGGCAATGTAATGAGCGATAACAAAAACAAGATTACTCAAGCGATTAATGACTGCAATCTTCCTCGTCGGGATTTCCTCAAAGGCAGCGCCGCCGCCGGCCTGGTGGCCGCTGCGTTTTCCATGGGCCTGCCGTTCGGGGCCTTTGCCCAGGAAAGCACGCCCAAGCCGGGCGGTGTGCTGCGCCTTGGCCTGGCGGGTGGCAGCACCACCGATTCGCTGGACCCGGGCTCCTGGAGCGACACGTTCACTTTTGTCGGCTTCTCGGCGGTGTACAACACCCTGAGCGAAATTGGCGTGGACGGCACCGCGATTCCCGAGCTCGCCGAGCGCTGGGAATCGTCGCCGGATGCGCGGATCTGGACCTTCACACTGCGCCAGGGCGTGACCTTCCACAACGGCAAGAGCCTGACCGCCGAAGACGTCGTGGCGTCGATCAATCACCACCTGGGCGAAAAATCCACCTCGGCGGCCAAGACTGTGCTCGGGGATGTCGCCCAGGTGCGCGCACAGGGCACCGATACGGTGGTCTTCGAGTTGCATTCGGGCAACGCCGACTTCGCCTATGTGGTGGCCGATTACCATTTGGTGATCATGCCGAGCAAGGACGGCGTTGCCGACTGGCAAGCGGGGGCGGGCACCGGCGGTTATCGCCTCAAGGCCTTCGATCCGGGCGTGCGCATGGCCCTGGAACGCAGCCCCGATTACTGGAAACCCGGCCGGGCGCATTTCGCCAGCGCCGAGTTGATCGGCATTGCCGACGGCGCGGCGCGGATCAATGCACTGGTGACCGGGCAGGTCGATGTGATCAACAAGGTCGACCTCAAAACCGTGGCGCTGCTCAAGCGCAATCCGAACATGGTGATCGAAGAAACCAAGGGCGCGCAGCACTACACCTTCCCGATGCTGTGCGACAGCCAGGACTTCAGGAACAACGACATCCGCCTGGCGATGAAGTACGCCATCAACCGTGAAACCCTGCTGGCCTCGATACTGCACGGCTATGGCCTGGTCGGTAACGATCATCCGATCCAGCCCGGCAGCCGCTTCATCAATACGGCGCTGGAGCAGCGCAGCTATGACCCGGACAAGGCGCGATTCCACCTGCGCAAGGCCGGCGTCGAGTCGCTCAAGGTGCGCCTGCAAGCGTCCGACGCGGCGTATACCGGCGCAGTGGACGCCTCGGTGTTGTTCAAGGAGCAGGCGCGCCAGGCGGGGATCGATATCGATGTGGTGCGCGAGCCGGCGGACGGTTTCTTCTCCAACGTCTGGATGAAGCAACCCTTCACCACCTCGTTCTGGTACAGCAGCCTGACCGCCGACCGCATGTTCAGCATCGGTTACGCCAAAGGCGCGGCCTGGAACGAAACCCACTGGGACAACGGGCGCTTCAACCAGTTGCTGAACGCCGCGCGCGGCGAGATGAACGACCCGCTGCGCCGCGAGATGTACAACGAAATGCAGGCGCTGTGCCGCGACGACGGCGGGGCGATTGTGCCGTTGTTCGCCAGCTCCGTGGCCGCCCGCTCGAAACGCGTCAGTCATGGCGAACTCACCGCACCCTACGGCGAACTGGATGGTCTGCGGGTCATCGAGCGCTGGTGGCAAGCCTGAGCACCTGATCGTTGATGGCCGACCTGCGCGCAGGTCGGCCACCCTGTGCCATCCCGGAGGATTCTGCGGTGAATAGTATTTTGAAGTTGCTGTTGCAGCGCCTGCCCTGGGCCTGTTGTCGCTGTTTGCGGTGTCGGTGATTATTTTTCTGGCGGTCGGCATGCTGCCGGGCGATCTCGCCCAGGCCATGCTCGGGCAGTCGGCGACGGCCGAAACCGTGGCGGCCTTCCGTGCCCAGCTGGGGCTGGACTTGCCGCCATTGACCCGCTTCGTGCAGTGGATCTGGCAGCTGCTGCAAGGCGACCTCGGGGTCTCGCTGGCCAACCAGCGGCCGATCGCGGAGCTGATCGGCACGCGGTTGGGCAATACCCTCAGCCTGGCGGCCTTGGCGGCATTGGTCTCGGTACCCTTGGCGCTGCTGCTGGGGATGCTCGCGGCCTTGTATCGCAATAGCTGGTTCGACCGCCTGCTCAACACCTCGGCACTGAGTGCGGTGTCGTTTCCGGAATTCTTCGTCGCCTACCTGTTGATTCTGCTGTTTTCGGTGAAGCTCGGCTGGTTCCCGAGCATCTCCAACCTGGCGCCGGATGCCTCCTTCGGCACGGTGCTGGAACGCTCGGTGTTGCCGGTGGCGACCCTGAGCCTGGTGGTGATCGCGCAGATGATGCGCATGACGCGTGCGTCCCTGATCAACCTGCTGGCCAGCCCCTATATCGAAATGGCCCGGCTCAAGGGCATCAGTCAGTCGCGGATTATCTTCCGGCATGCCTTGCCCAACGCGCTGGCACCGATCGTCAACGTGGTGGCCTTGAACCTCGCGTACCTGGTGGTTGGCGTGGTGGTGGTCGAGGTGGTGTTCGTCTACCCGGGGCTTGGCCAGTTGCTGGTGGACTCGGTGGCCAAGCGCGACATTCCGGTGGTCCAGGCCTGCAGCCTGATCTTTGCCGCGACCTACATCCTGCTCAATACCACGGCCGATGTGCTATCCATCGCCAGCAATCCACGCCTGATGCATCCGAAGGGGTAGAACATGAGCCTGCTTAAAGAACTGGCCCGGGCACCGCTGAGTGCGAAGTTCGGGATTCTGGTCATCGTTGTGTACATCCTGGTGGCGCTGTGCGCTCCGGCATTGGCGCCCTATGGCGAAACCGAAGTGGTCGGCGAGGGCTTTGCGCCCTGGAGCGGGCAGTTCCTGCTGGGCACCGATAACCTCGGTCGCGACATGTTCAGCCGGCTGGTGTATGGCGCCCGCAACACCCTGGGCATCGCCTTTCTCACCACGGTGCTGGCGTTCCTGCTCGGTGGCTTTTGCGGTTTGATCGCGGCGATCAAGGGCGGTTGGGTCGATCAAGGCCTGTCGCGAGTCGTCGACATCCTGATGGCCATTCCACAACTGATCTTCGCCTTGCTGATTCTCAGTGTGGTCGGCACCACGGCCACTTCCCTGGTGTTGGTGATCGCGCTGCTGGATGCCACCCGGGTGTTTCGCCTGTCACGGGCGGTGGCGATGAACGTGGTGGTCCAGGACTTCGTCGAGGCGGCGCGGCTGCGGGGCGAGGGCTTGTGGTGGCTGGTGACCCGCGAAGTATTGCCCAACGCCGCCGCGCCCTTGATTGCCGAATTCGGCCTGCGTTTCTGTTTCGTCTTTCTGTTTATCAGTGCGCTGTCATTCCTCGGCCTGGGCATTCAGCCACCGACTGCCGACTGGGGCAGCATGGTCCGGGACAATGCGGTGCTCATCACTTTCGGCGACATCAGCCCGCTGCTGCCGGCACTGGCAGTGGCGTTGATCACGGTAAGCGTCAACTTCGTCGTCGACTGGATGCTGCATAAATCCAGCGGCCTCAAGGAGTGCTGAACATGCACCAACCCTCTTGCAACAACGACCAGCCGCTGCTGGAAATCCGCGGCCTGCATATCGAAGGTCATTACGAAGACGCCTGGCATCCGCTGATCAAAGGCATCGACCTGACCCTGCAACGCGGCGAAGTGCTGGGCCTGATCGGCGAGTCGGGTGCCGGCAAGTCGACCCTGGGCCTGGCAGCCATGGGTTATGCCCGTGACGGCTGCAAGATCACGGGCGGCTCGGTGCGCTTCGACGGCATGGAACTGTTGCAGGCCAAGCCCGACACCCTGCGCAAACTGCGTGGCCTGCGCATCGCCTACGTAGCGCAAAGTGCCGCGGCATCGTTCAACCCGGCGCATCGGCTGATCGATCAACACGTGGAAACCGCGGTCAACAATGGTGGCATCAGTCGCGCCCAGGCCGAAGCCGAAGCGGTGGAGCTGTACCGGGTGTTGCGCCTGCCGAATCCCGAGCAGATCGGTCAGCGTTATCCGCACCAGGTGTCGGGCGGGCAACTGCAACGGGTGATGACCGCCATGGCCATGGCCTGCCATCCGGACCTGATCATCTTCGACGAACCGACCACGGCCCTCGACGTGACCACCCAGATCGAAGTGCTGGCGGCGATTCGCGACGCGGTGGCGCAGTTCGGCAGTGCGGCGATCTATATCAGCCATGACCTGGCCGTCGTCGCGCAAATGGCCGACCGCATCATGGTGCTGCGCCACGGCAAGCTGGTGGAGGAGGCCGAGACCCGCACCATGCTCCGCGACCCGCAGGAGGACTACACCAAGTCACTGTGGGCGGTGCGCAGCTTTCGCACCGAACCCAAGCCGTGCCCGCAACAGGAAGTGCCGTTGCTGGAACTGCGCCAGGCCTGCGCCAGCTACGGTCACCAGCCGGTGCTGCACGATGTTTCGCTGAGCCTGTATCGCGGCCAGACGCTGGCCGTGATTGGTGAGTCCGGCAGCGGCAAGAGTTCGACGGCGCGGTTGATTACCGGCCTGCTGCAACCGACTTCCGGTCAGGTGCTGTATGCCGGCGAACCCCTGCCGGCGGACTTCCGCCAGCGCAGCAAGGAGCAGTTGCGTCGGGTGCAGATGATCTACCAGATCCCGGACACCGCCTTGAATCCCCGGCAGCGGATCGTCGACATCATCGGTCGGCCGTTGACGTTTTACCTCGGCCTGAAGGGCAAGGCCCTGCGCGCGCGGGTCGCCGAGTTGCTGGAAATGATCGAGCTGGATCCGGCGACGTTCATGGAGCGTCAGCCCCGTGAATTGTCCGGCGGGCAGAAGCAACGCATCTGCATTGCCCGGGCGCTGGCGGCCGATCCGCAGTTGATCATTTGCGACGAAGTGACCTCGGCCCTCGATCAACTGGTGGCCGAGGGGGTGCTGAAGCTGCTCAATCGTATCCAGCAGCAGCTCGGCGTCGCGTATCTGTTCATTACCCACGATGTCGCCACCGTGCGCGCGATTGCCGATGAAGTGGTGGTGATGCAGCGCGGGCGGGTGGTCGACCACGGCTCGCGCAGCGCGATCTTCACCCCGCCGCATCAGGACTACACCGGCCTGCTGTTTTCATCCGAACCGGAAATGGACCCGGACTGGCTGGATCACCTGCTCGCCCAGCGCGCTGGCCAACCCGCGCCTTCCAAGCTTGAAATCGTCTGAGGAATTACCATGAACGTACTGATTGTCCACGCCCATCCCGAACCCAACTCTTTCACCGCCGCCCTGCGCGATCAAGCGGTAGACACCTTGAAGGCCCAAGGGCATGAAGTGCAGGTCAGTGACCTGTATGCAATGAACTGGAACCCGGTGGCCAGTGCCGAGGACTTCTCCTCGCGGGAGAATCCGGACTATCTGGTCTATGCCCTGGAGCAGCGTCTGGGCGTTAAAAGCCAGTCGCTGGCGGCGGATATCCAGCAAGAGTTGGACAAGCTGCTGTGGGCCGACCTGCTGATCCTCAACTTTCCGATTTTCTGGTTCTCGACGCCGGCGATACTCAAGGGCTGGATCGACCGGGTACTGGTATCGGGCGTGTGCTACGGCGGCAAGCGCTTCTACGACCAGGGCGGGCTCAGCGGCAAGAAGGCGCTGGTGACGGTGACCCTGGGCGGACGCGAGCACATGTTTGGCGAGGGCGCGATTCATGGCCCGCTGGAAGACATGCTGCGGCCGATCCTGCGCGGCACCCTGGCGTATGTCGGATTCGAGGTGCTGGAGCCGTTCGTGGCCTGGCACGTACCGTACATCAGCGCGACGCGCGCAAGGACTTCCTGCGTGGCTATCGGCAACGCCTGGAAACCATCGCCGACGACCAACCCATCGAGTTCCCGCGCCTGTCGCAGTTCGATGAGGCGCTTTACCCGTTGCCCGGCCAGCGGGTGGCTGGCTGAGTCGCTGAGTCGGCGAAGGCGAGCGGTTCATTGCCGTTGGTTGGGCAATGCTGGTTTCGCGATCAGTCGGACGACCGGCCGATCTGCCAGACATAGGGCGGTTCGGTGCCGTTGATTTCCCAGTCGCCGATGATGCGCTCCTTGTAGATCAGCGGGTTGTGTGAAGCCGCGGTGCGCGCGTTGCGCCAGTGCCGATCGAGGGCCTTGCCGGTGCTGGTGGCCGAGGCGCTGAGCGCGTTGAACAGGTCACTGGTGGCGCGCAGCACCAGGTCGGCGATCACCACCTGGGCCTGGGCCGATTCCAGTTCGGCAGCGATGTTGGCCTCGCGTTCGGCGACTTCGTCATGGGCGAAGCGGCTTTCGTATGCGACCTGCAAGGCGGCCGCCGCGCGCAGGGTGGTGGCATGTGCGGCGTAGACCTGCGCCGACGCCTTGCCCACCACCTGCTGCACCTGGACGTCCTGGCTGACGTGGCTGGCATTGCCGGTGCTGAAGATGCGCGTGCGCTTGCGCACTTCTTCGGTGATGTCGTTGACCGCGGCACGGCCGGCACCGGTCTGGACCGCCAACAGCACCAGTTGATAGAAGGCCGTCTGGTACTTGAAGCGGGTGGCGAAGTCCAGCAGGTTCTCGGCTTCCACCACCGCGTTCTCGAACACCGAGGTGCCGCTGCCGGTGGTGCGTTGGCCAAAGCCATCCCAATCGTCGCTCTGGGTGATGCCCGGTTGCTGCACGCGGACGGCGGCAATCACGTCGGCGCCGGTGTCATCGCGCTGGGCATAGAGGTCGATCCAGTCGGCGAAGATGGTGCCGGTGCTGTAGTACTTGGTGCCGTTGACCACCCAGTGTTCACCCAGGCGCGAGACCCGGGTACCGACCTGGCCGATCTTCACGCTGCCGACTTCGGTCCAGGCGTTGCCCACCAGGTCACCCTCGACAAACCGCTTGAACCAGGTGTCCTGCGGCGCCTCGGCCTGAGCATTGAGGCGGTCTTCGACAAAGGCAAAGTGACCGCGCAATGCCTGCGGCAGGTTGGAATCGGCGGCGGCCAATTCGATCAGCAATTCAAACAATTGGGGCAGGGAAGCGCCGGCGCCCCCGTACTGCACCGGCACGCGCACGGCGCCAAAGCCGGCTTCCTTCAGCCACTTCACTTGTTCAAAAGGCAGGCTGCGCTGTTGCTCGCGCTCCAGTGCGCCGGCGGCGATGCGGGCAAAGATCGGCCGGAAGCGCGCGGCCAGGGCCTGGTAGTCGGTGCCGCTGGAGAGGGGGTGTGGCAGGTGCTGTTGCTGGACGGTCATGGTGCAGCTCCTTATGAAGGCAAGAGAAAGCAACAGAGCAGTGGATCTGTTGCGTTCTGCTGTCAGTGCACAGGTCGTGCCTGGCGCTGCAACGCCCGTTTTTCCGGGCGCGCGGGGTGTTGGCAGCGTTCGCTTCTGTCGTCTGCCGGGCAACTTGTTGAAGCGTTGACCGCCTGGCAACAGTGGCCGAGGTGCGCTGCGTTGCGTGGACCCGCAGGCAACTGTTGGGGGTGCAACAGTTGATCAACAGCCTGTCCGGCAGGCGACACTGCGCAAGTCCGAAAAAAATTTATAACTCTTTGATTAATATAGATTTATTGAAATGGCACGGTTGCTGCTCTAGTCCTTGTGCAGGTGCCGCGGTGGCCTCTGCCAGCACGAGGACGGGCAATGAGCAACACACTGAAAGTGGTCGCGGTATCCGGGAGCGTACAGCGGCCTACGCGCACCCTGGTATTGCTCAAGGCGCTGGTCGCCGGCCTTGCGCAACAGCTGCCGATCGAGCTGCACTTGATCGAGTTGTCCGAGGTTGGCCCGCAGTTCGCCGGGGTGCTGCGCCGTGAGGACTTGCCCGCGGCGGTCGAGGCCGATCTGCGGGCCATAGAAACAGCCGACCTGCTGATCGCGGCCAGCCCGGTGTACCGCGCCTCGTACACCGGACTGTTCAAGCACCTGTTCGACTTCGTCCATCACCAGGCGTTGAACAACGTGCCGGTGTTGCTGGCCGCCACCGGTGGCTCGGACCGCCACGCCCTGATCATCGATCACCAGTTGCGCCCGCTGTTCGGCTTTTTCCAGGCCCTGAGCTTGCCCATCGGTGTGTATGCCGCGGAAGCCGATTTCACCGATTACCGGATCACCAGCCCGCAGTTGCTCGAACGCATCGAGCGCGCTGTCGAGGCGGCGGTCCTGAGCCTCCATCCGACTGTCCAGCCGAACGCCAGCGCCGCCTGACGCCCCGGTCGACCCTCACTTCAACGAATCAACGGAGTACACGCAAATGAGCCAGGACAACATCAAGTTTGCCTACTGGGTGCCCAACGTCAGCGGCGGCCTTGTGATCAGCAAAATCGAACAGCGCACCAGCTGGGACATCGATTACAACCGCAAGCTGGCGCAAATCGCCGAAAAGGCCGGCTTCGAATACGCCTTGTCACAGATCCGCTTCACCGCCGGTTATGGCGCCGAAAACCAGCACGAATCGGTGACCATCAGCCACGCACTGCTGGCTGCCACCGAGAAGCTCAAGGTGATCGCCGCCATCCTGCCCGGGCCCTGGAGCCCGGTGCTGGCGGCCAAACAGCTGGCCAGCATCGACCAGTTCACCAACGGTCGCGTCGCGGTGAATATCGTCTCGGGCTGGTTCAAGGGCGAGTTCCGGGCCATTGGCGAGCCGTGGCTGGACCACGATGAGCGCTATCGCCGCTCGGAAGAATTCATCCAGGCGCTCAAGGGCATCTGGACCCAGGACAATTTCAGTTTCCATGGCGATTTCTACCGCTTCCATGACTACACCCTCAAACCCAAGCCCCTGCAGCAACCGCACCCGGAAATCTTCCAGGGTGGCAGCTCGCGCGCGGCGCGGGACATGGCTTCGCGAGTGTCCGATTGGTATTTCACCAACGGCAACACCGTCGAAGGCATCAAGGCCCAGGTCGACGAGATCCGGGCCAAGGCCGCGATCAATGGCCACTCGGTGAAAGTCGGGGTTAACGCCTTTGTCATTGCCCGCGAAACCGAGGCTGAAGCCCGCGCGGTATTGCAGGAGATTATCGCCAAGGCCGACCCCGAGGCCGTCAACGGTTTCGGCAGCGAGGTGAAGAACGCCGGCGCCGCAAGCCCTGAAGGCGAGGGCAACTGGGCCAAGTCCACCTTCGAAGACCTGGTGCAGTACAACGATGGCTTCAAGACCAACCTGATCGGTACGCCGCGGCAGATTGCCGAACGCATCGTCGCCCTCAAGGCGGTGGGTGTGGACCTGGTGCTCACTGGCTTCCTGCACTTTCACGAAGAAGTGGAGTACTTCGGCCGCCACGTGTTGCCGCTGGTGCGTGAGCTGGAGCGCGAGGCAGTCGCGGCCAAGGTTGCGGCACTCGCCTGAAGGAAGGGAACGGTCATGCCGACATTCACCGATAACCCGCAACCCGGCACCTTGCCGCAGTGGCTGCAACAGCAGGCGCGTCAGCAAGGGACGGGCATCGCCCTGCGCCATAAACGCCTGGGGGTGTGGCAGGTGCGCACCTGGCGCCAACTGGCCGCGGAGGTTGAACAGCTGGCAACGGCCTTGCAAGTGCGTGGTTTTGTGCCAGGCGCAAGCTTGGTGATTGTCAGCCGCCCGCGGCCGGAGGCGTTGATGGCGGCCCTGGCGGCACAATGGTTGGGTGGCGTGGCCGCGCTGCTGGATCCGCTGGAGGCTGCGGCCGCGCAGGTGCCGCTGTTGCGTGAGCTGCACACTGAATGGGTGTTCGCCGAAGGCCACGGGGAGATTCAGCGCCTGCGCGCCGCCGGACTGGCACCCAGACTGCTGATTTACGCCGACGGCCGCGGCCTGGCGGGGGTGAGCCAGGCCGGCGACACCCTGGCGTTCGCGCAACTGCAGCAGCAGGGCAGCGATCACCGGCTGGAACCCCAGGCCCGCGCCGAGCGCACGGCCTTTGCCTTCTACCGCTTGGGCACGGGGCAACGCATCGAGCAGCAGCGCATCAGCCATGCCGAATTGCTCCAGGAAGGCCGGCGCCTGTGCACAGCGAGCAGCAGGGGCGGCAGGAAGAAGCCCTGGCGGCGCGAGCGTTTGCCGCGGGTGGTCACGCGCGTTTTGTGTTGGCGCCCTGGTTGATGGCCGGCTTTCGCCTGAATTTCCCCGAGAACCTCGCGACTCGCGACCAGGACCGCCGTGAGCTGGGCCCGACGCTGGTGGCCGGCACCCGGGACACCTACGAGCGCCTGCATGCCCAGGTCCTGGCCCGCCTGCCGGAACCAGGCAGCTGGCGCCGGCGCCTGGTGGACTGGGCGCTGGTGGCGAACCCCGGTGCGCTGCAACGGCACCTGGGGTACTGGCTGATCCGTCGGCCGTTGCGCGACGTCCTCGGCTTTTCCCGCACCCGTGTGCCGTTACTGGTGGGCGAGGCACTGGCACCGCCCACCCTGGCCTTTTTCCAGGCGTTGGCGATTGAGGTACGCAGCTGGCCGGACCCGGCGCAGTGGCATCGCCCCTTACCCTGGCCAGCCCCGCTGGTCAACGGCTGGATCGAAGACAGCCCCCAACCTGCCTGAAGGACATGACGCATGACACAGACACAGGCGACACAGGTTGAACAGCTGCTGGTGCTGGAAAACATCGGCTTGTCGTTCAAAGGCGTCAAGGCGGTGACCGACATCAGCTTTGCCGTGGCCACCGGGGAGATTTGCGCCTTGATCGGCCCCAATGGCGCGGGTAAAAGCTCGCTGCTGAATGTGATCAACGGCGTGTACCAGGCCCAGCAGGGGCGTATCCGCTTTGCCGGAGAAGCGCACCGGCGCATGCGCCCGCATGATATGGCGGTGCGCGGCATTGCCCGGACCTTTCAGAACATCGCCTTGTTCAAAGGCATGAGTGTGCTCGACAACGTGCTCACCGGACGCACCCTCAAGCGGCGCAGCAGCTGGATCGAGCAGGCCCTGCGCATCGGCCGCGCCGCGGGCGAAGACGACCGCCAGCGCGAGGCCGCCGAACGGATCATCGACTTTCTGCAGATCCAGCCCTGGCGCGACACCCAGGTCGGCAAGCTGCCTTATGGCTTGCAGAAACGGGTGGAACTGGCGCGTGCCCTGGCCGCCGAACCGCGCTTGCTACTGCTGGACGAACCGATGGCCGGGATGAACGCCGAAGAGAAGCAGCAGATGAGCCGCTTCATCGTCGACATCAACCGTGAGCTGGGGACCACGGTGGTGTTGATCGAGCGCGACATCAGCGTGGTCATGGGCATTTGCGATCACGTGGTGGTGCTCGACTACGGCCGCAAGATCGGCGACGGCCCGCCCGATGAGGTGCGGCAAAACCCCGAGGTGATTGCCGCCTACCTCGGCACGCGCCACTAACCCCCGAGTCTGCAGCGCCGCCCGCTATCGGGTGGCCGGGGACTCTTTGCCCGCAACACAGGAAGGCTCATGGAATTTTTTTTTCGAGGTGTTGATCGGCGGGCTGCTGGCCGGGGTGATGTACGCCCTGGTGGCCATCGGTTTTGTCCTGATCTACAAGGCGTCCGGCGTCTTCAACTTCGCCCAGGGCGCCATGGTGCTGTTTTCCGCGCTGACGTTTGTCAGCCTGCTGGAGCGCGGGGTGCCGTTCTGGCTGGCCTTTGTCATCAGCCTGGCGGCAATGGTCCTGCTGGCGGTGGCGGTGGAGCGGGTGGTGTTGCGCCCGCTGGTCAACCGTCCACCGATCACCTTGTTCATGGCCACCCTCGGCTTGTCCTACGTGATCGAAGGGTTCGCCCAGGCGCTGTGGGGCGCTCAGGTGCATGGCCTGGAATTGGGCATCAGTGACGAGCCACTGGAGCTGGGCGGCATGCTGCTGTCGCAATTCGATATTTTTGCCGCCGTCACCGCCGCGTTGCTGGTGTTGGCGCTGTCGCTGCTGTTCAACAAGACCCGGATCGGTTTGTCGTTGCGTGCCGTGGCCGATGATCCGCTGGCGGCGCTGGCCGTGGGCATCCGCCTGCAACGGGTCTGGGTGTTGGTGTGGGCGGTGGCCGGGTTTGTCGGTCTGGTGGCCGGCCTGCTCTGGGGCGCGCGGCTGGGGGTGCAGTTTTCGCTGTCGCTGGTGGTGCTCAAGGCCTTGCCGGTGCTGATCATCGGCGGCTTTACCTCGATCAGTGGGGCGATTGTCGGCGGCTTGATCATCGGCGCCTCGGAGAAGCTGGCCGAGGTGTACCTGGGCCCCGTCATCGGCGGCGGCATCGAGAACTGGTTTCCCTATGTGCTGGCGCTGCTGTTCCTGCTGGTGCGGCCGGCTGGGCTATTTGGCGAACGCGCGATCGAGCGGGTTTAAGGAGAGGCGTGATGTTTTATCAGGAAGCCGGTCAGTTCAGTACTCGCTATGCCCAGGACCGCCGGGTGTTTCGCCTGCGTCAGGACCGGTACGGCCTGGTTGCCTTGCTGCTGTTGGCCTTTGTCGGTGTGCCGTACCTGGGCAACGACTATTGGTTCAGCGCCATTCTGATTCCATTTCTGGTGCTGTCACTGGCCGGGCTGGGGCTGAACCTGCTGACCGGCTATGCCGGGCAGTTGTCACTGGGGTCGGCGGCCTTCATGGCGGTGGGCGCCTTTGCCACTTACAACGTTGAACTGCGGGTGCCGGGCTCGCCGTTGTTGCTCAGCATGGCCCTGGGCGGGGGCGTGGCAGCGCTGGTGGCGGTGCTGTTCGGCCTGCCCAGCCTGCGGATCAAGGGCTTCTATCTGCTGGTGTCGACCCTCGCCGCGCAGTTCTTTGTGACCTGGGCGCTGACCCGCTTCAGCTGGTTCTCCAACAACAGCGCCTCGGGGGTGATCAGCGCACCGGCGCCTGGAAATTCTGGGGGTGGACCTGAGCTCGCCGGTGGGTCGTTACCTGCTGACACTGGGCGTGGTGGTGGCGTTGTTCTGGCTGGGCAAAAACCTGGTGCGCAGCGAATTGGGGCGCAACTGGATGGCCGTGCGTGACATGGACACGGCCGCCGCGGTGATGGGCATTGTGTTGCTCAAGACCAAGCTGTTGGCGTTTGCCGTCAGCGGCTTCTTTCTCGGGGTGGCCGGAGCGCTGTGGGCCTTCACTTACCTGGGCACCGTGGAGCCCCATGGTTTCGATCTGAACCGGTCCTTCCAGATCCTGTTCATCATCATTATCGGTGGCCTGGGCAGCATCCTCGGCAACTTCCTGGGCGCGGCGTTCATCGTGCTGTTTCCGGTGCTGCTGTCGAACCTGGTGGCCTTGTTGCCAGCCGGGCTGATTGATGCCGGGCAGATGGAAAACCTGCAGAAGATGGCATTTGGCGCCCTGATCATTGTGTTCCTGGTCAAGGAGCCGGAGGGCCTGGCGCGCCTCTGGCAAACATTCCGCGAGCGCGCCCGGGTGTGGCCGCTGCGCTACTGAGCAAACGGCGCAGGCAGGGTCTGCGCTTCGATCCTTGTGCGGCAACCGTGCGATTGAATCATTGATAAGGAAAATACCGATGTCCAAACGTTCTCTACTCAGTGGCCTGGCGCTGGCAATCAGCCTGAGCGCCGCCTTTCCCGCGCAGGCGGCTAACGAACAGTATTTCCCGCTGCAGAGCTATCGGGTCGGTCCTTATGCCGCCGGTGGTAGCGGTTTTTTTGGCGGGTTTATCGACTACCTCAAGTACGTCAATGCCAATGGCGGGGTCGACGGCGTCAAGCTGACCTGGAGCGAGTGCGAAACCGAGTACGTGGTCGAGAAGGGCGTGGAGTGCTATGAACGCCTGAAAAAAGGCCTCAATGGCGCGCCTGCCGCCGCGACCAATCCGCTGTCGGTGGGCATTGCCTATGCCACGCTGGAGCGCTCGACCGCGGACAAACTGCCGCTGATTACCATCAACCACGGCCGTACCGATTCCACTGACGGCAGCGTGTTCCCCTATGCCTTCCCGTTGCAGCTGAACCCGTATTCCGAGGTGTCGGCGATCATCAACTACATCGGCCAGCAGGCCGGAGGCCTGGACCAGCTCAAGGGCAAGAAGATCGTCACCCTGTATCACGGCTCGCCCTACGGCAAGGAAACCAATGAGGTGTTGCAGACCCTGGCCGACAAGTACGGGTTCAAGCTGACCCTGCTGGAAGTGCCCCATCCAGGCAACGAGCAGCAGTCGCAATGGCTCAACATTCGCCGGGAAAAACCCGACTGGGTGATTCTGCGCGGCTGGGGCGTGATGAACCCGGTGGCGTTGAAAACCGCGCAGAAGGTCGGCTTCCCGGCGGATCACATCATCGGCAACATCTGGAGCAACTCCGAGGACGATGCCGCCCCCGCCGGTGCCGCCGCCAAAGGCTATATCGCGATCACCACGCACCCCTCGGGCACCGATTTCCCGGTCCTGCAAGGCATCCAGCAGCAGGTGGTGGCCAAGGGCAATGGTGACCTGGCCGATCCGAAACGCTTTGGCACCGTGTATTACAACCTCGGGGTGGTGAACGGCATTCTCAACGTTGAAGCCGTGCGCATTGCCCAGGAAAAATTCGGCAAGCAGCCGCTCACCGGCGAGCAGGTGCGCTGGGGTTTCGAGCATCTCAAGCTGGACGAAGCCCGCCTCAAGGAGCTGGGTGCGCTGGGCCTGGTGCAACCCTTGCAGCTGTCGTGCTCGGACCATGAAGGGGGCGGTGCGGTGCGCTTCCAGCAGTGGGATGGCAGCCAGTGGAAACTGATCAGTGACTGGGTGCAGGCCGATCGCGCCATGCTCAGGCCGATCATTGAAGCCTCGTCGCACCAGTACGCCAGGGAACAGGGCATCACGCCGCGCGATTGCAGCCAGGACATTTGATTAGTGTAGGCGCTGGCTTGCCAGCGAAAATCGTTAACGAAACCCCGTGTTTCCTGGATTAACGCGGCCCTTGTAGGAGCTGGCTTGCCAGCGATGGTCGTTAACGAAAACCCGTGTTTTCCTGGTTCAACGCAGCGCATTTAAATCCATCGCTGGCAAGCCAGCTCCTACAGGATGCTCGGCTGCCTTGGAGAGAACAGCATGAACCCAGTATCGATCTTGCAGATCGACGCGATTGAAGTCCTTTATGAACAGGCCATCCTCGCCGTGCGCGGGGTATCCCTGGTGGTGCCGCAAGGCCAGATCGTGGTGTTGCTGGGGGCCAACGGTGCCGGCAAAAGCACCACGTTGAAGGCCGCGTCCAATCTGGTGAGGGCCGAGCGGGGCGAGGTGGTGCAGGGGCGGATTCTCTATCGGGGCCAGGATGTCACGCGCAGTACGCCCCATAGCCTGGTGGCCGGCGGCCTGGTGCAAGTGCTGGAAGGCCGGCATTGCTTTGCCCAACTGACCGTGGAGGAAAACCTGCTGACGGGCGCCTTTGCGCGTCAGGTGTCCCGTGGGCAATTGAAGGCGGATCTGGAACGAATCTACAGCCAGTTTCCACGCCTCAAGCTGCGGCGCAAAAGCCTGGCCGGCTACACCTCTGGCGGTGAACAGCAGATGGTTGCACTGGGCCGGGCGTTGATGGCCCGGCCACAGCTGGTGTTGCTGGACGAACCTTCGATGGGGCTGGCGCCGCAGGTTGTCGAGGAGATCTTCGAGATTATCCACCAGCTCAATCAGCGCGATGGCGTGAGTTTTTTGATTGCCGAGCAGAACATCAACCTGGCCCTGCGTTATGCCCGGTACGGCTACGTGCTGGAAAGCGGCCGGGTCGTCAGCGAAGGCACGGCCGAGCAGTTGGCCGCGCGCAGTGATATCCAGGATTTCTACCTGGGGGGCGGCACCGGTGGCACAGGGGCTGCGGCTTGACCACAGGTGAAGTGGCGAGGGCTCATCCCCGGCTCGGATCGTTGAGCCAGGGATGAGCTCGCTCGCCGTTCAGATCGACAGGTTAACCACTTTGATCGCCTGGTCGGTTTGTGCCGGACGGCGTTTGTTCACCACCAGCTCACCGACCCTGATCAGCATGGTGCGGGTGATGTTGCGGCTCAGCCCCAGCAGGCTGGCGGTGTGCACCTGGTTGTAGTGGCAGAAGCGATAGGCCGCGCGCAGCAGCGCTTCCTCGACCCGCTCATGCAGGGCGCCGCTTTCTTCCTCGAACAGCTTCTGGAAGGCTTGCTGCAATCGGGCGTCGGCACTGTCGTCCGGAACGGTGTTAGCGGCTTCCTGGCGGTCGATACGCAGGTTGGACAGGTGCAAATCCTGGACGCGGATCAGATTGTCACGGCAGATCAGCAGGGTGTGGTGGATGACGTTTTCCAGCTCGCGAATATTGCCCGGCCATGCATAACTCACCAGTTTGCGTTCAGCTTCGGCATCCAGCACCACTTCGCCATAGCCCAGGCGGTGACTGTATACGCCGATGAAGTGACGGATCAGCGGCAGAATGTCGCCCGGTCGCTCGCGCAACGGGCTGAGTTCCAGGCTGACCACATTCAGCCGGTAATACAGGTCCTCGCGAAAGTGCCCGGCGTTGATGGCTTTTTCCAGCTGCACGTTGGTCGCCGCCAGCACCCTTACATCGATGGGGATGCTTTTGCGTGAACCCAGGCGAACCACTTCACGCTCCTGCAGCACCCGCAGCAACTTGACCTGGATCGGCATCGGCAGGTCGCCGATCTCGTCGAGGAACAGCGTGCCGCCGTTGGCTTCTTCGAACCAGCCGGCCTTGGCGCTCAGGGCACCGGTGAAGGCGCCTTTTTCGTGGCCGAACAGTTCGGCCTCCACCAGGCTTTCGGAAAAGGCCCCGCAGTTGACTGCGATAAACGGCTTGTTGCGACGGGCGCTCAGGTTGTGCAGATGGCGGGCCACCAGCTCCTTGCCGGTACCGGTGTCACCGATAATCAACACGCTGGCATCACTGGGCGCCACCTGTTGCAGGTGCGCCAGCAGCGCCTGTGATTTCGGATCTTCGAAGACTTGCGCGGTGGCGCGTATCGAGGTGGCCAGGGCCGGGGAGGGCGGCAGCGTGAGTAATTGCATGGTCGGGCCTATGAATAAAAGGACGGGGTGGGCAGCGCCGAGTTGAGCGCCCAGTCACCCAGTTCATGGAGCTTGTAGTCCACGGGGTCGTGCAGGGTCTGGGTGCGCAGGTTGCGCCAGTGACGATCAAGGCGCAGCGCGGCATGGGTGGCGCGGGCGCCGGTCACTTCGAACAGGCTGCTGGTCAGGTCCAGGCCGGTGCGGGTGGCCGCGACCTTCGCGGTGGCAATGGCCAACGCCAGTTGGCCACGCTCCTCGGTGCCTAGCCGGTGCTCCTTGCTCCAGGCTTTGTCGAGCAGGGTGTTGGCGCGCTCAGTGAGCAGGCGCACGCTTTCCAGTCCGACCCAGAATTCGCCGTAATGGCGCAGGATATAAGGGTCTTGATTGGCCTGGCTGACGTTGGCCTTGAACCAGGGGCGCGTTTCCTTGAGGGTGTAGTTGCGAGCTTCTTCGAACGCGCCCTCGGCGATACCGAGGAAGATATTGACGAAGGTCAGTTGGGCAATCAGCGGGCGCAGGCAGGCAAAGGGCGTGCTCAGCGGGCCGGGCTCGAGCAGCAGTTCATTCTCTTCCACGCGGACCCGCTCGAAGGTGGCGCTGCCGCTGTCGGTCTGCCGTTGGCCGATATTGTCCCAGTCGCCGTGCAAGGTGATGCCGGTGCGGTGACTGGGAATGGCGGCGATCAACAGTTTGCCCCTGGTGGATTCGTCCAGCGCCGAGGCAATCAGCATTTCCGAATCGGCGGAGCCTGAGCAGAAACTCTTGCGCCCGGAAAATTCGCGCCAGCCAGCGAGCTTTTTCGACAGGGTGCGGGTGTCCAGCGGGTTAAGGGCGTTGCCCCAGAACCAGTTGTTGCGCGCGGTCTGTTCGAACCAGGGCTGCCACTGTTCTGGCCGGGAAAACAGACGCACCGTGGCCAGCATCAGATGCTGGAAGCCGAACACATGGGCAATCGAGCTGTCGACCCTGGCGAACTCGCGCACCACTTCCAGGGTGTCGCTCCAGCTGGCGCCAAGGCCACCGTATTGCTGGTCGATCTTCATCGCCAGCAGGCCGCTGCGGCGCAGCTCGTCACGCTCGGTTTTCGGCGTGCCGCCCAGATGATCGCGTTCGGCGGCGGTTCGGGAAAACTCGGCGGCGAGCGTCCGGGCGACCTGCAGCGGGGTTTCAAGTCTGGATGTAGGGATGGCGGTCACAGGCTGTTCCTCAGGCTGTTTTCCGCAGGTAAGTGGAGTGCTCATGGGCGCTGTTCCTGTTCGAATTGCGGAAGGTGCAGCCATCAGAGCAAAAGCTGTTCCATTGTGGAAATAGCTATAAAAAACAATAAGTTAATCTGTTGTTTTGTCTCGACTGCTGTTGCCGGGACCGTTAACTGTTGAGCGACTGTTGCGTGAGCAACAATGGCGCTGCTGTTTGTCTGGCAACACCGAGGCATCCATGAGTTGAATGTAAATGATCTAAAAACCATCTAATAAATACTTTTTGGTTATTAGCTTAAGGCTTTATCGGGCTGGAGTTTGCCAGTGAGTAAAACTCCCCAGGTTCATTGCGAACCATGGGGAGTGAATGATTGATACGCGAGAACGGCAGGCCGCCTCTTACCCTGGCATTGTCCAGGATTGCAGGGTGTAGCCCCCCTGGTTCAACTCGGCGCGTACCTGTTCCAGCACGCTTTCCAGCTGCGCCGGGTCGGAATAGGCACTGCTTGGGATCTGTTTACGACAAATACGCGTGCTGGCCCGGTCGATGACGGTCAGGCTCAATTCGCCATTCCCGTCTTGCGGAGCCCAGGCGATGCATTGGAAAGGTTCGAATGCGTGGCCGGCAATCAAAAGTGCTTCGTTGATGCGGAGCGGGGTGCTCATGGGTCTCGTCTCTCCTTGTACCCAAACAAATGATGTGCCGTCGTTGGGTGCTGATTTCTACTTCTTTTTATTAAGCTGCAGGAAAGGCGATTGTTCGGTATCGACGGGCCGTGCGGAAGTGTTTGAAGGTGACGTTCCCCTGTCCATCGGTGCCACGTCTTGTTCGTCGAACTATTGAATCAGAAAAAACGGTTCATCCACCCAGCGATACCGGCAGCCGCAGCGGTGGCATCTCGCTCCGGACTCGATTGCCATGCCGAATGCCTGTTCGCAGCAGGAATGACATGGCCTGTCACTCCTGCCGCTATCAGCGTTTATGGTGAAACCTGGGGCGTATTTTCAGCGGCGACCAAGCGTGAAACAGCGGCGCTTCTGCATCACCCGCGCGTTCTCACTCATGGACGTAGCGCCCTGGAGCCGGCTCCAGTTCAGCATGGCGTTTGCGCCCGGCCACTGTCGGTGCCGAGCGTTCCGCTCCGGCACGTTCGGTCACCCAGTCAGCCCAGTGGGTCCACCAGGTGCCGGAGTGCTCGCTGGCCTGCGCCAACCAGTCATCTGCGTCCACGGTCGGAGCCGGGCCGGTGAAGTGGCGTGACTTGGGGTTGCTCAGTGAGTTGATCAGGCTGGCGATATGCCCCGCGTTGCTGAGCACGAAACTGCGCTCGCCACCAAATAGCTGGGCCGACTGGTAACAGCCTTTCCAGGGGGTTACATGGTCCCCCTCTGCCGCCATGAAATAGCTGTCGCAGTCGATAGCGCTTGCCTCGAAGGGTGAGCCGAGCACGGTCAACGGCCCGTCGACCAGGGCGTTGTCGCCGAAAACATCGAGGAACTGGCTGTGCAACGCCGCTGGCATGCGAGTGCCATCGGCATTCCAGGCCATCACATCGATCGCGGGTGGCAATTCACCCATCAGGTAATTGTTGTGCCAGTAGTTCCACACCAGGTCGTTAGGACGCAACCAGGCAAAAGCTGCGGCCATATCGCTAGAACTCATCACTCCGGCCCTGGCGGATTTCTCACGGACCAGCTTCAGCAAGGGGGCCGGGGAAAACGCGCCGAGGGGCATCGGATAATCGAAGTCCAATAACATCACACCAAAGGACGCGGCGTTCACCGGGCACTTGCCCTGAGCCACACTGTGGTTCAGGGCCGCGCTGAGAATGAAGCCTCCGGCACAGATGCCATGGGCATTCACTTCGGCGCCATCGGCAATCTCGCGCACCACCTCCAGCGCTTCGAGCACGGCGGCGGCGTAGGTGTCGAGATTCCATGCGGCGTGTTCAGGGTTCGGGTTGCGCCAACTGATCGTGAAGAAGTGCAAGCCGCGACTGACCGCGTATTCGATAAAGCTGCGTCCCGGCGCCATGTCGAGGAAGTAGTACTTGCCGATCATCGGCGGCACCAGCAGCACCGGACGCTCACGCACCGTGGCGGTGACCGGGTGATATTCGATCAGCTCGAACACCTCGCAGCGATACACCACCGAACCTGGGGTGACCCCCAGGTTCTCGCCGACTTTAAAGCCGCTGGCATCCACCTGAGTGGGCATGCCGCGATTATGCAGCACGTCGTGGAGCCAGTTTTTGCTCCCTCGCAGCAGACTGGTTCCGCCCGAATCGAAGGCTTTTTGCAACGCCGCCGGATTACCCAGCAGGGTATTGGTCGGCGCGGCGGCACTGGTCCATAGATCAAGGGCAAAGCGCAGTTGTTCCCGGGTACGCCAATCCGGTGTGTCGAGTCGATCGGCCAGGCCGTTGACACTGCGTGACCACGCCAGATAGGCCTGGCCCAGACGGCGGTAACCCGGATGTTCGCGCCAGGCCGGGTGGGTGAAACGCCGATCACCTTTCTCAGGCTCGATCTTCGAAGTGCCAACGCCGATTGAAGCCAGTTGGCTGGTCAGCTCAGCACTGGCCGCGACGACCCGGGCGCTGTTTGTTGCCAGGCGCGCCAATCGTGCGAACAGCGATTCCTTCCTGGTGGCCTTGTCCGGAGTTGTTTTAGGCGGTGGGACGACAATGAGCTGATTGTTCGTTCTTTTTTTGCTCATGGCTGGTGTTCCTTGTTATGGGACGAGCTTGGTTTTTAAGAGCTTAGGAGAGCCTGGTGGTTGGTGCATGGTCCGCTTGGACAGTGAGCGTACAACTGCGCACGTTATTCCGATATGCACGTCGGGCCCAAGGCCGCACCCATCCTGGACCTGCCTATTGCGACAAGCGTCCCATGACGACTTGAAGCCGACCCTCCCGATCGAGATGGTAGCGTTGCAGATCCTGCGCCAGGATCAACTGGCCGGTGAAACAGGCCGATGCTTCCTCGCGGATATCCCCAATGAACGGGCTTTGCCCGGGATTGGATTGATAGCGTGCACTGAAGTGGGTAAGCACCAGATTCGGTATGCCTGCCGACTCGGCAAAACGCGCCACGGCGGCGGCACTGCTGTGTCCGTAACTCTCGTGAGTGCGATCGATTAAGGACTTGCAGAAGGTTGCCTTGTGCACGAGCACATCCGCACCTGGAACCACCTTGGCCAGCAGTTCGGGGGTGTCGTTGTCGCCACAGATGATGAAGCGTTGACCGGGTCGCGCCGGGCGTAAATAGTGCTGCGCACGAAATAGGCGTCCGGCATGCTCAACGTCAAGTCCATGCGCCAGCGAACATCGTCGCATGCGGCTCGGTGGGGCGAACACATCAGTCGGAGTTGGGTTTGTTCATCGATTTGCTGCGCCGAAAAGCGCAGGTTTTTTGACCGGAAACAGCACAGTACCCGCCATTGGGCGGGTCGTTATTGCCTGAAAAAAATGCGCGAAGCAGAAATCAATCAGCGTCGAAGGCGGACCTTCTCCCAGCTGCGGTCAACGTAAAACGATCCGGTATCGCCACGAATGGAATAGAGTGTCGCTCTATAGAAGGCCGTCCGGCGGGAGCAGTGCAGCCCGCGCAGTTTGTCGTAGGCCCATTTCCAACCATGCTTAGGTGCGCTGTTCATAGAGATCCCTATACCCCTGTCATCCGTTCCTTGATCGTAGCTGGTAGCCAATTAGTGGCCAACCATTGTTTTCCGGCGTCAAAAAACCGTTCTGAAGCCGTCGGGGTTGTTCTTTTACCTGATGAAACGCTCGGATCGCCGCACCGCAGCGAAGGCGACCTGAAGATCGCTATACGTCTCCAGGGCTCCTTCGCGAGCAAGCTCGCGCCCACAGTGACCGAGGACTTTGCGCATGCCTGCTAGTCTGCAGGATTCCTCGCCGCCGTCCTTCGCGATCAGGCTATGATCAAGCTATATGAACCGGACCCACTGACTTATGGCCGTTGACCTGGAAGCGCTCTACCCCAAACTGATCCATCTGATGCTGGACACGGTCTTCGTGGTCGACAGGCACAATCAGATTGCATTTGTGAGTGATGCCTGTGAGGCACTGCTCGGTTACCGTGCCGAGGAGCTGACCGGCACCCCGATCACCGACTATATGCATCCTGATGACCTGGCGGTCTCGCGAGCCTCGATTGTCCGGGTCATGAACGGTCACCCGCACTTCGATTTCCGCAACCGCTATATCCGCAAGGACGGCGGTATCGTGCACATCCTCTGGGCTGCCTTCTGGTCCGAGGAAGTGGGCGCGCGGATCGGTGTCGCCCGGGACGTGACGGCCCTCAGCCAGGCCGAGGAGGAATTACGCTTCCTCGCCCATCATGATCCGCTGACAGCACTGACCAACCGGTCGCTGTTCAATGATCGACTGGACTCGGCCCTGCGCACGGCGCACCGCCACGACAGCACGCTGGCGTTGCTGTTTCTGGACATCAATGACTTCAAGGGCATCAATGATGTCCACGGACATGCCGTGGGCGATCGTGTGCTCTGTGTGATTGCACGACGGCTGGAAGGCTGCGTGCGTGGAACGGACACGGTGGCCCGGATGGGCGGTGATGAATTCACTGTGCTGTTGACGGATCTGCAGTCGGAGACCGCCGCTTGCGAGAAAATGGCGCAGATTCTCGCGGTCATGAGCGAGCCGCTGGGCCCCGAATTTGGCGGGCTGAAGATGCCGTCCTGCAGTATCGGCGTGGCCTTTTATCCCGCGGACGGGGAGGATGCCGATACGCTGCTCAGCCATGCGGATGACGATATGTACCGGATAAAAAGGCGCCGTTCTGCAACGAGGTAGGGCGGGAAAGAGGCTGACCGTCAGCACGACATCGAGCTTGGCGACCTGATGCACAAACTGTACGATCGCGCCTTCGCCCAAACGCAATGCGTGACACAGGGAATATCAATGCATCAGGTTGCGCAATGTTATCTTGGCGTATGGAAGCGGCGTTTGATCCAGCACCGCTCAGGGCATTCGGACAGTGAAACGGCCGTGTATTGGCTACAGACACCGCGACTGTTTGCCGACCTGCGAATCCCCTCCAATCCGCTCCCAAGCCTGGCGCTCGAAGAACTCAGTCACTCTCAACATCTGGCGTTGTGTGAACAGAAAGGTTTCGCCGGGGTGACCCGGATAGATGCCGACATTTGCCAATGGCATCGCAAAATGGACTATCAGCCGGCCAGTGGTGCAGAAGACATTGGTCGCATGCACTTCGAAACCAGCGAGTGCCTGATCGAAACCGCCCTGGACGAAAGTTACTACGAAATATGGGATCGCTTGCCCGACTCTCTCGGCGCTTGTCGTGGCCAATGGTTGCAAGCAATGGATGAGCCATCGCGTGCGGGCTGCCTGCTATTGGTCGGGGACTATTTTCTGTTCGCCGCCAGCCGTCCCACACCGCTGACACCGGGCCCTCATCTGCGCGAAACGTTCAGGCAACCCGAAAGCTCAATAAACCCTGCTTCCCTGTTCGCCTGCGAACTGTCTTTTGGCCGGCATCACGCCGGAGAAACCCCATGGAAAATCGAGTGCTCAACGCTCCCCGCCAACACGGGCCAATGCCTGCTGCCATCATCGGTGGACCCGTTTGCCCCGGATATTTTCGCCAATGAAGCCGTCATGTCTTCACTCGGCACATTCATTCCGGCTGGCGGTTGGCGCTGTGCGCCTGACCCGTGACAGCTCCACCGTCATAAATCAGCTTAAAAACCCCGAAGGGCTCAAGCGGTTAGTGGAGTTGGGTGACGGTGGAGGCTTGTGGTGATCAAGCGATTCGCCGGCCCACTAGTCCCGCACGAATCGCTGCGCCATCACCCGTAACAAACGATCATCCTCTCCCGCTGCGCCAATCACCTGCAGCCCCACCGGCATGCTCTTCACCTGCCCCACCGGCAGGCTGATCGCAGGCAGCCCGGTGAGGTTCCAGGCACTGGTATGGCTGAGCAGCGCGGCACGCACATCGATGTCCTGCTCACCCACCCGGACCTCGCGCGCATCGATTGCTGTCGCGGTAATCGGCACGCTGGGCGAGACCAGGAAGTCATAGTGCTCGAACAAGCGCGCCATCGCCGCCTTGAGCCGTGCCTGGCTGGCCTGGGCGCGGATGTATTGCCAGCCCCTTACTTCACGCGACAATTCGAGGCGCTCGCGCACCTCCTGCTCGAACGTGTGCGGTGCATCCTGCATGCGCTCGGCATGCACATCGAAGGCCTCGGCGCGTTGCAATACCAGCAAGGTGTCTTTCATTGCGGCCGCCAGCGGCTCCAGTTCGGCAGTATCCTGGAGCGCCTCGCCAAACAGCTGCTGCGCCGCCTGGTACACCTGCCGATCCAGCTCGGCGTCGACCGGGCCGAAGCTGCCGCTGGTGATCCAGCCGACCCGCAAAGGTCGAGGGTTGGCCGCGGGTGCACAAACCCGCCCAGCCACCACCTCGAACAGCAGGCGCGCATCCTCGACGTGGTTGGCGATCGGGCCCACGTGGTCGAGGCTCGATGACAGCGGGAACACCCCCTGAAGCGGCACGCTGGCAAACGATGGCTTGAAGCCGACCACTGCGCACAACGCCGCCGGAATACGGATCGACCCGCCGGTGTCGGTGCCCAGCGCCAGCGGCACCATGCCGCTGGCCACCGCAGCGGCGCTGCCGGCGCTGGAGCCGCCAGTGATGCAGATGGCAATCCCAGGGGTTACGTGCCGCGCCCTGGCAGCGAGCGGTCGCCGGTCGGGCCGTAGGCGAATTCGTGGGTCAAGGTCTTGCCGACAATGACCGCGCCCGCCTCGCGCAGGCGCTGCACGCACAGCGCATCGCGGCTCGGCTTGAAGCCTGCGAAATGCGCCGAACCGTAGGTGGTGACGTAGTCGAAGGTGTCGATGTTGTCTTTGACCGCCACCGGGATGCCGTGCAGCGGGCCCAGGTCCAGGCCCTGGGCGAATAGATCGTCGGCCTTGCGCGCCTGGGCCAGCGCCACCGGTGCATCGACCTGAACGAAGGCGTTCAAGATCGGATTCAGACGCTCGATGCTGTCCAGGGCTGCTTGAGTCAGCTCGACACTCGTCAGGCTGCCCGCGCGCAGACGTTCGGCCAGTGTGATGACCGATTGACCAAAAAAATATCCAACGTGAGGAGGCTTCGCCAGGCTCATACAAACAACTCCATCAAACTGCTGCGGGTAAAGGGGAAGGGTTGACCTGCCGACTGCCGGGACGCACCATCAGCATCGCGCTCATGCCCAGTGCAGTGGCCACCGCCGCCGCCACGAACATCGACGAGTAGCCATAGCGCACGGTCAGGTAGCCGGTCAGCATTGGCGCGATAAACGAAGCGGTGTTGGCGATGAAATGGGTCATGCCGCTGTAGGCACCGACCCGGTTGGACGGCGCGGTGTCGATCACCACGGCCCAGTAGACCGAGTTGGGCAGCGCGTTGAGGGCGTTGGCCAGGGTCATCAGGGCAATCACGCCCCACACGGTCTGGGCCTGCGATACCAAGATGAAACAGAGCGTGGTCAGCAGCAGGCAAGTCGCGGCCAGCCAGCTGCGTGCCACCTTCAGGTTGCCGGTGCGGCGCAACAGCAGGTCGGAGATCTTGCCGCCCAGTAGCACGGTGAAGCAGGCGCCGGTCCACGGAATCATGCCCATGTACCACAGCGACGACAGGTTGTAGTGGAACTCGTCCTGCAGGTATTTGGGGGTCCAGGTCAGCAGCAGGAACGTCACGTACACGAACGAGAAGTAACCGACCGCATTGAGTATCAGGTCCTTGTTCTTGAAGAAATGCCATATCGGCGCAACGCTGGTGGTCGGGGTTGAAGCATTGGCTGCCGCGGCGCGTTCCCGTCGCAGGAAATCAAGCTCGGCCTTGGACACCCGCGGGTTCTCATCAGGGGTGTTGGTAAAGCGCGTCATGAAGAAAATCAGCAGCGCCAGGCTGACCACGCCCAGCACCACGAACATGCTGCGCCAGCCGCCAGTCAGGGTTTGCAGACCTACTGCTACCGGGGCGGTGAGCAGCGCGCCCAGTGGTGTGCTGAGCAGTCCAACCGAGACCACGAAGCCGCGTTCCTTGGGCGTGGCCCAGTTGGCCACGCTTTTGTTGATTACCGAGTAGGCCGGGCCTTCGGCAAAGCCGAACAGCACACGGATAGTGGCGAAACCGGCCATGGCCGAGCCTCCCATGAATGCCAGCCCGAGGTCACCGGCAAACGCGGTGGCGATCTCGAAAATCGACCAGGTGGCACCCGCAATCAGCCAGATGCGCTTGGCGCCAAAGCGGTCGGCCAGGATGCCGCCGATCAACGCCCCGAGGATGTAGCCGTAGCCGAAGTAACCCAGGACTTTGCCCCAGTCGGCCTTGTCGAAACCGTACTCCGGAAGAATGCTCGCCGAGGCATAGGCAATCGCGCCGCGGTCAATGTAGTTGAGCAGTGCCATCAGCATGATCAGGAAGAAAATCTGGTAGCGGAAAGACGGAATAGCTGCGCTCTTCATAGGGATCTGACTCTTCAAAATGATGGCAGAAGTCAAAAAGTCGGCCGCGTCCGGCGTATTTTTATTGTGTTACCCAAACGTTTGGGTAGGCAAAATGTAGAGACGGAGAAAGTTTTAGTCAATCGTTTGGGTAAAGGTTTTTTTTCCGGGAAGAGGTCCCGGTTGAGGTAGAATCGCGCGCTGAATAATGCACGGTGGAAGACGCTCAAACATGCCGAATCAATCTCGCCCCGCCACCCTGAAGTCCATGGCGACTGCTCTCGGGGTGCATGTCTCCACGGTATCCCGGGTGCTCAATGGCGACCCGGCCGGGGTTGAGCGAGCGGCGTCGGCCGAGGTGGTGGCGCGTATCCGCGCGTTGGCCAAGGAGCTGGACTATCGGCCGAACACCCAGGCATCCAACTTGAAACTGCGTAAAAGTCAGGAAATCTGCGTGCTCATGCCACGCCTCACCGACCTGGTGATGGCGACCATTTATGACAGCATCGACAGCGCGGCCGAGGAGGCCGGCTACCTCACTTTCGTCTCCAATACCGACGACCTGCAGCCGCGCCAACTGGCCCGTGCCGAGCATGCCTTGCGCCGCTCAGTGGCCGGGTTGATCGTGGGTGACTCGCACGTGGGTGAAAACCAGCCCCTACTCGATCTGCTTACACGCAAGCACATTCCCTACGTGCTGGTCAGCCGGCAGATTGCGGGCCACCTCGCGGCGGCCAGCGACGACGAATTGGGCGGCTGGTTGGCGGCCGAACATTTGTATCGGCTGGGCTGCCGCGAGGTGGCGATCCTGGCTGGCGAACGGCATGCGTCCACCGGCGCTGATCGTACCCGCGGGTTCATCCGCTATTACCGTGAGCAAGGTGTCACCCTGCGCCCGGAGTGGATCCTCAATGGTCCTTTTGACAGCCACACCGGGCACCGACAAGGCGAATATCTGTTGGGGCTCGACCCGCGCCCGCAGGCTTTTTTTGCGGTCAACGACTTCCTTGCCATCGGCCTGATGGGAGCCGCGCGCGACAAAGGGTTGCAGCCGGGCAAGGACATTGCCGTGGTCGGCTTCAACGACATCCCGCTGGCCAATGAACTGATCGTTCCACTGACCAGCGTGCGCCTGCAGATGGCACAGATGGGGCGGCATGCGGTGGAGTTGCTGCTCAAGCGCATCAAGGGCGAGGCCGCAGAGTCGATCATCCTTGCGCCGCAGTTGCAGGTGCGGGCGAGTTCCTCGTTGTTGCGCCGCGATAACTGAGGAAACTGGCGACTGATCGAAGTAGAGGTTTGCTTCGGGTATAACCGAGTCGGAGTCAGTCAACTCAAGTTGTCAGGCGTTTAACGATTTCGCCCCAAAAATGTCGATCAACTCGGTCAGGAAGCTGCTCACCACCTCATGCTGGCGAGTAGAGTGTCGAACCGCGGCATGAAAGACGACTTCATAGCGCAACTGCTCAGTGTTAAGGGGGTGCAACTGCCCTAACGCTTCATGCTTGGCGCCGTAGAACTGCGGCAGAAAACCCAAGTGCTGGCCCGACAGGATGAGCAAAGCGGCCCCGTCCATGCTGTCGGTAAGCGCCGTCAAACGTTCAAGGGACGTGGGTGCCGGCATTTCCGGTAACGGGTGGCTGGGCCAAACCCAGTCGTGCTCCCGAACATCCTCGCTATTGAGTGCCCCGACCTTTTCAAACAGAGGATGCGTGGGGCCGCAATAGGCGATTTGTGCTTCATTGAACAGTGGGAAGTAATCGATGTTTGGCAGGCGGCGCCAGAAATAGCCTATTGCCAGATCGAGATGACCATTGATCAGTTTCTCTTCCAGGAACGATGACGACAATTCCGTAAAGTGAAAGTAAAGCCCTTCGTGTTCGGATCGTAATCGGGCGATGGCCAAGGCAATTTTTTTATTGACCACGGGATCGATCTGGCCCAGTAACCCGATATTGATGTTGCCGGTGATCTTGCGATTGATGTGCTGGACTTCAATGCGAAACCCCTCCGTTGCGGCCATCAATCGGCGTGCTGCATCGATGAACTGGGTCCCCTTGGGCGTGACGGAAAAACCCGCTCGCCCTCGCTCGCAAAGGCGAAATCCGAGCCTGGCTTCCAGCGTGGCCAATTGTGCGCTAATGGTGGGTTGCGTGGTATTGAGCGCCGTTTGTGCTGCCGAAATTCCCCCCGCCTCAACGACGGCAAGAAACACCCGGATCAAGCGTAGATCCAGTTCCGATACAGTTCCCAGCATAAGTGCTCCCGATAGATCGGCTACATAGACAAACATCTATGTAAACAGTTGGCCTGCGATATTTAACAGTTCTGGTCACATCCATACATTTCAACGGGTCGGTACGAGCGAGGGGACACGCACTGACAGTGTTACCCCTATAAAAACAATTATCACTATCGATTCCAAACAATAGGAGAGTCGTATGTCCGAGTCCAAGAGCTCAGCGGGCGCTATCGAGGCGAGCGGAGGGATGGCCATCGAAGGCCACTCCATCGATTACATTCCGGAAAACGAACGGCACGCCAAACTCAGCAACCAGGGCCCATTCTGGTTTTTGGGCAACTTCCATTTCTTCACCATTTCCATTGGTTTTGTTGGCCCAAGCCTGGGGCTGTCCGCACTGTGGGCTACCTTGGCGGGTACGCTCGGTATCATGTTCGGCACCATTTTCATGGCTTTCCACGGCTCTCAGGGGCCTGAGATGGGCCTTCCGCAAATGATCCAGTCGCGTGCCCAATTCGGCTATCGCGGGGTGATCCTCGCATTGATGGCGACGATGTTTGTGTTCGTCGGCTTCAACGTGGTGAACATTACGCTCATCGTGGGTGGCCTCAAGCATGTCTTCGGACTCGATCCGACCATTGTGGCCGTCACGGTGGTGCTGATCGGTGCATTGCTGGCGATTTACGGCCACGACATGATGCACAAGGCGTTCAAATGGGCGCTGCTGGTCACCTTGCCGCTCTATGCGTTCGTCACCATCGCCTTGATGTTTGGCGCAGGCCAAAGTGACGTCGTTCCCGCAACTACCCTCGGCTTCAACTGGGTCGCGTTTGCCAGCATGTTTGCCATTGGTGCCAGCTACAACATCTCCTATGCGCCGTACGTGTCCGATTACTCGCGTTATCTGCCTAAGAACACCAGTCGTGCCAAACTGATTACCGCCTTGTTTCTGGGGGCATCCTTGTCGGGCGGATGGATGATCGGCCTGGGTGCCTGGCTTGCGCAGCAGTTGCAGGCGACCGATGCACTGGTTGCGCTCAATCAGGTCGGTTCCTCGATGATTCCCGGCTTGGGCAACTCACTGGTGCTGGTGTCGGTTGTGGGCTTTCTGCCGATCATCGCGCTCAACACCTACAGCGCCATGCTGACGCTGTTGACCGGTGTCGATTCCATCAAGAAAATCACCCCGACGCCTCGCGCTCGTGTGATGTCGATCTTCGCCATCAGCGTCATCCTGTTGGGTTGCGTGCTGTCGATCAAAGGGGATGGTGTCGCGCTGTTGAATACCTTCCTGGTCGTGCTGTTGTATTTCCTGGTGCCGTGGACTGCCGTCAACCTGGTGGATTACTTCTTTGTACGTAAAGGCCGCTACGCCATTCCCCATTTCTTTACGCCCAAGGGCATTTACGGCGCGTGGCAATTTCGCGGGATTGTTTCGTACCTGATCGGTTTTGCCGCCATGGTGCCGTTCTTCTACATCTTTGACGCCGCCGCTGGCCAGGAAGTGTTCGTCGGCCCGCTGGCGCGCCTGCTCGAAGGCGTCGACATCGCCTGGCTGGTGGGCCTGCTGGTTTCCGGCCTGAGCTATTTCATACTCAGTCGTTCGATCGATCTTGAGTCCGAGCGCCGGATCATCGATTCAATCACCGAAAGCGATATCGTCTCGATGACTCAAGCGGCGACAGAAAAATGAGCGTTGATCACCGCCAGTGAGCGCATGTCCTAACTATGGAAGTCTGCACAATGAACACACACAGAAGTATCAGCGTCGCGTGCTGCCAAGTGGCGCCGAAGATCGGCGATCTTGTGTACAACCGAATACTCACTGAATTTGCGATCCGCTCGGCAGCCTCCCGCGGCGCCCAGGTGGTGGTGCTGCCCGAGCTGGTGCAGAGCGGCTACCTTTTTGTTAACCGTAGCGAAGCGCTGTCCTCGTCTGAATCGACAGATGGGCCGACCTTGCGGCTGTGGGAAGCACTGGCCCGCGAACTGGAGATCGTGATCGTCGCAGGATTCTGCGAGCGGCTGGAGGGCGATCGGGTGGCCAACAGTGCGGCAATGATCGATGCTCAAGGATTGTGCGCGGTTTACCGGAAGGCTCATCTCTGGGGCGCGGAAAACTCGATTTTCAGCGCCGGAAGCGCGCAGCCGCCGGTGGTGGACACTGCTTTTGGGCGAATCGGCATGATGATCTGTTACGACCTGGAGTTTCCTGAGTGGGTACGGCTACCGGCATTTGCGGGTGCGGAGCTGCTCTGCGCTCCGGTCAATTGGCCCGATGGCCCACGACCGGAAACCGAGCGCCCAACTGAAGTCATACGCGTTCAGGCGAATGCGGCGGTCAACCGCATGTTCATCGCCGCGTGTGATCGCCACGGCCACGAGCGCGGGGTCGACTGGGTTCAGGGATCGGTCATCGTCGACGCCGACGGTTATCCTCTGGCAGGGCCGACGGAGCTGGCAGGCGAGCAGATTTTGCTGGCGACGATGAACCTCGCCCAAGCGCGTAACAAGCGCATCGGTGACCGGAACGACGTGCATTGCGATCGTCGTCCTCAACTCTATGGCAACCCACTTCAGTAACGAAGGCGCGGCAACGCCCTGGTTTCGTGTAGGAAAGAAACCAGGTTTCGCGTAGGAAGAAACTTGGCTATACTTTTTCGGGTATAAGGATATTCCTGAAAAGAATAAAGGCGCCATCTGTCGCTTTCTATCTATGTCCCTCTCCCATGGGGCCTAAGTAGTTGACTGACGCCGTGAATTAGCCAGAAAAAAGGAGCCCAGAACCGATGAATCTTGCAACGAGATTCGGCCTCAAGACCAGCATCAGCGCCTGCGTGTTCATGCTGGCGACCGCAGCAAACGCCGAGCCCCAAGGGCAGAAAATCTACACCCAGGGGGGCGCGTCCCCTGCAGCCATGGCTTGCGGCACCTGTCATGGCGCCAATGGGATGGGCACCGATGGCGCAGGGTTTCCCCGTCTGGCAGGGTTGCCGCAGGGTTATCTGGTCAAGCAGCTTGAGGATTTTCGCTCGGGCAAGCGGGCCAACGCCGTGATGCAGCCCATCGCATTGGCACTTGAGGAGGCCGAAGGCAAGGCGGTGGCCAGCTATCTGGGTGCACTGGATATCGCTGCGCGCAGTGTTGCTCCGGACCTCGCGGGAGGTCCTGGCAGCGCTGCTGAAAAACTGGTCAAACAAGGAGACTGGAGTCGTAACATTCCAGCCTGTGTGGCGTGTCACGGAGTGGGTAACCGCGGCGTGGGAGAAAGTTTTCCTCCGCTCGTTGGCCAGTCCGGAGCCTACATCGCAACCCAGTTGAATGCCTGGCGCAGCGGTACGCGCAAGAATGATCCAAATGACTTGATGAGTCATATCGCGCGCTCGCTGAGCGACACTGAAATTAAAGACTTGTCAGCCTATTTCGCCAGCCTGAGCGGGGAGGCTAAACAATGAACTTTCCAGCGAAAATACTGCTCACCGTCGCTATAGCCGTGCCACTTCTGGCTGCGAAGACGTATTACGAAGAGCGCGATATGGCGCCCATCGTGAAGGACCCGGTCGCACAGCCAGACGTTGGCAACGCGCACAAGGATGCAGCCGTGGCGGGTGAGCCGACCCAGCCATCCAGCCCTCTGGTATTTACGCCACCGCAAGAGTCGGAGCTGCCAGACAATGCATTCGGGGAGCTGGTGCGGGAAGGGCGGGATATTTTTATCAATACCCAGAAGAATGCTCCTGAGTTTGTAGGCAATGGACTCAACTGCAGCAATTGCCACCTCGATCAAGGTCGCAAGGCGGGGTCTGCTCCTCTTTGGGGTGCGTATGGCATGTACCCGGCCTATCGAAAAAAGAACAACAAGGTCAATACGTTTACCGAGCGCATGCAGGGTTGCTTCGAGTTCAGCATGAACGGCAAGGCACCCGCCAGTGATAGCCATGTGATGAAAGCGCTCGGCACCTATGCCTATTGGCTCTCGACCAAAGCGCCGGTGGGGCAGGACCTGCCAGGGCGCCTCTATCCGGTTATCCCGGCACCGGAAAAAGGCTTTGATCTGGTCAAGGGCAAACAGATTTATGCCGACCAATGCTCCATCTGCCATGGCGGCGAAGGGCAGGGCCAAAAATCCGCAGGCGTGTTCGTATTTCCGCCGCTTTGGGGCAAGGACTCTTACAACTGGGGCGCGGGGATGCACCGTATCAATACGGCCGCCGGTTTCATCAAGCAAAACATGCCGCTGGGCAAGGGCGATTCCCTGACGGATGACGAAGCCTGGCATGTCGCCGCTTATATCAATAGCCATGAGCGACCACAGGATCCGCGTCTGGTCGATAACTCCGTTGAAAAGACCCGCAAGAAATACCATGAGGGCGACGGCGTCAACTTATATGGAGAGTCCGTCAATGGTGTGATGCTGGGGCAAGGCATCAACTAACCGACTCAACGCCGGCAGCGACGCCGTGTGTGAACACGGCTTCGCGCAGCGCATCTTCATCTGGCAAGTTTCGTCTCGCGCAGGCGGCATTAGTTCGCCGTACGCCGTGGCCCTGCCATCCGACGGTTGGACTTTTCCTCGAGCTGGATAGCGAAATCCATGGCCTCTCGGTAACTACGGAAGTCCCAGGTCTTGCCGGTGTATCGCTCGACGACCTGGAAGATGCCGAGCCTCATGGTCACCACCTGAAAGCGCACGCCGCGGCGCGATTTGAGTCGCTTGCGCCGGAAGAAATCGATGGGTGCCACATTGGAGTGGACAAGCAGGTCGTCTAGCTCATCGATGCGCTGCACAAAGGATGGATGCATGTCTGATCCTCTTAAGTAGGAGCCTGTATGCGTAAGCACTCGTGCCGCTAGTTGCTTGCCAATGCAGGCAGAGGTGAGTTCTGGACTAAAAGCTGATGGATCTATTGGCGGGAGCACAAACGGTCCAGCCCTGAATGAAATAGATAAGTCTATTTTTGGCCATCGTGCCGGTTTTTTTGTTCACATGCCGTTCGTCCAAAGTTCGCCGCTTGTTAGTGTCTTGCCGTATCTAATGTTCAAGCACATACCTCGCGCTTATCAGAACGGAGAGCCAACATGGACATTGATGAAAATGCCCCTGGAAACATATCTCAGAAGGGCGTAACGAGCGGTACGGATAATGAAGCAGGCCATGACCCCAGGCGCAATGAATCTGAAGTGCCGTTGCCGGCGGACGACGAAGCGCCAGTGGATGAAGAATTGGCGGATCTGGATACCGATGGCGGGGGTGGATACGATCATGGCAACGGATTGAAGCCGTAATGGATTTGGTTGGATCAGGTAGCCGGTGGCATCGGCACACCTTCATCCAGAGGTAAATCAACGCAAGATCAAAAGATCGCAGCCTCGCTTCGCTCTGCAGCTCCTACTCGATCACCGGTGGACAGATGAATTGTGGTCAACGCCGAACCTGGTAGGAGCCGGCTTGCTGGCGAAGGCGTCGTCATGGGCGCTGCAAGGCTCGAGGCCGCTTCGCCGGCAAGTCAGTCTCGCTCCCACAAAAAGCCCCCCGACCCCAAGCGCGATAGCGCGGAGTCGAAAAAGGGGCGGAGTCTCGAGTGTGTAGTGGTGATTTAATCCCATATATTGGGTTCGTAATTCATATATTGAACTTATTTCGGCTCTGGTTTATGGTCTGCCGTACCCAAGGGACCCGGCGGTTATCGGGCACCGAAAATAAAGACAATAAAAGGAATTCAGCCCATGACCGGTCCTTCGCTGGACAGCCGTCTGCACGCCAGCACCATGAAGAAGCTCAATCTGAAGCTGATTCCGTTCCTGATGCTGTTGTACATGGTGGCTTACATCGATAAGTCGAACATTTCGGTGGCGGCGTTGACCATGAACGCCGACCTGGGCCTCAGCCTGCGGATGTACGGTATCGGCGTCGGGTTGTTCTTCCTCACCTACATCCTGTTCGAAGTGCCCAGCAGCCTGATCCTGACCAAGGTCGGTGCGCGGCGCTGGATTGCGCGGATCATGATCACCTGGGGCATCATCGCCGCGGGCATGAGCTTGATCCAGAGCGCCAACCAGCTGTACGTCATGCGCCTGCTGCTCGGCGCCGCCGAAGCCGGTTTCACCCCCGGGATCATCTACTACCTGTCGCAGTGGTTCCCGCGCAGCGACCGGGCCAGGGCGATGTCATGGTTCTACATTGGCGCGGCACTGGCGTCTGTGATCGGCCTGCCGTTGTCGGGCGCTTTCCTGCATCTGGACGGTCTATTGGGGGTCAACGGCTGGCGTTGGTTGTTCCTGCTCGAAGGCATCCCGGCGGTGGTGCTGGGCATCGTGGTCCTGCGTTACATGCCTGACTCGCCGACAGCCACCCACTGGCTGGACAGCGCGCAGAAAGCATGGCTCAGCCGCACCCTGCAGGCGGAACAGGCGACCACGGTGATCTCTCACAAAGACGCCTGGCACGTCGCCTTTCGCAGCCGCCAGGTGTGGTTGCTCAGCCTGTTCTGGTTGCTGCAGGCCTTCGGCACCATTGGCGTAACGCTATTTCTGCCGCTGATCGTGCAGTCGGTATCGAAGCAGGGCTCGTTCGTCGTCAGCCTGCTGTCGGCGATGCCGTTTTTCCTGGCCTGTGTGTTCATGTACCTCAACGGCCGACATTCCGATCGCTCCGGCGAGCGAGGCTGGCATCTGGGTGGGCCGCTGTTGCTGGCCGGGGTCATGCTCGGCCTGGCGGTGTTTACCGGCAACCAGTGGCTGGCGTATGTGCTGCTGGTGGTGGCGGTCGGCCTGAACTGGGCGGCGACGCCAGTGTTCTGGGCGACCACCACCGAATACCTGTCCGGGCCCGCGGCCGCCGTGTCGATCGCCTTGATCAACTCCATCGCCAACATCGCCGGGCTGGGCCTGCCACCGGTGATGGGCTGGATCAAGGACGCCACCCATAGTTACGATTATGCCTTGCTGCTGGTGGCCGTCGCGTTGCTGGCCGGAGGCCTGCTGGGCCTCTATCTGGGCGGCGAACGCAGCCGCAGGGCCACGCATGTTGCTGCTGTCCAGGAGGGGCATTGATGAAATTTACCGTGCTTAAAGTCGCGCATCTGCCGCCGATGCTCAGCGAGCGGCTGCATGCCGATTATGAGGTGCTCGAGGGCAGTGAGCGCGGCGACGAACTGGATGCCGCCCAGACCCGGGGCATCCGCGCCCTCGTCGCCAATGGCGAGTCTCGGGTGCGGGCCGGTTTGATCGATCGCCTGCCTGACCTGCAGGTAGATCACGGTGTTCGGTGTCGGTTACGACGGTATCGACGTCGAGGCTGCCCGGGCCCGTGGCATTGCGGTCACCCACACGCCGGACGTGCTCACCGAAGACGTCGCCGATTTCGCCATCACGTTGATGCTCGGCACTGCCCGTCGCCTTGCCCAGGCCGACCGTTTCGTGCGTGAAGGGCGGTGGCAGCAAGGGCCGTTTCCATTCACCCGCAAGGTCAGTGGCAAACGCCTGGGAATCGTTGGCCTGGGTCGGATCGGCAAGGCGATTGCGCAACGCGCCGCGGCGTCGACATGCACATCAGCTACCACGGTCGGCGCCCGCTGGCGGTGGATTATCCGTATTACGCTTCGGTGACCGAACTGGCCGCTGCGGTGGATTTTCTGGTGGTCGCCGTCGGCGGTGGGGACTCGACTTATCACCTGATCGATGCCGCTGTACTCGATGCGCTGGGCAGCACAGGCATCCTGATCAACGTAGGGCGCGGCAGTGTGGTCGACGAGGTGGCGCTGGCACAGGCATTGGCCGAGGGTCGTCTGCTGGGTGCCGGGCTGGACGTGTTCGAGGATGAACCTCGGCCGCACGCTGGCTTGCTGGACCTGGACAATGTCCTGCTCGCGCCGCATATGGCGAGTGCCACCTGGGATACGCGCCGGGCGATGTCCGATCTGACCTTGGCCAACCTGGCCGCGCATTTTGCCGGGGAACCGTTGCCTACGCCGATCCCGGGGTGACATGAAGCCCCGGTGGCACGCGGTCAGAGCGTCTCGCTGATCCGCTCATATTCGGCTTCCAACCAGGCTGCGCGGTCCTGGGCCTCCTCGATGGTCGAGAATGAATCTATGTTCTTTCCGCACTCGGTATCGACCGAGAACATCGCGGTGCCATGGGTAGAGTGATCTATGACTTGGAATTTCATGTGGGGACCCTCGGCGCTGGAGCCGGGTAATGGGAAAACGAAAAGGTCGTTCGAATTAGTGACGGCGGGTAGAAATGAGCGCAATTGGGCGTCAGTGATCCGTACTCGTTGGTGAATTTTGACTAGCGGGATCAATGGATGTTCAAAAAATCGCAGCCTCGCTTCGCGGGGCGGCTCCTACAGGGTATGACTGGCGCGCTTGCACCCTCCTGAAAAAAAGTATCAGTCCGCATCACCTCACGCGTTAGCCACAACCCTCCTTCGATGGGATTCTTCCCTCGGCGCTCGTCGATCCTGTTACGCACATGTCGGCTGCGGCTTTACCTACAAATACAAAAAAAGGAAAAACCATGGTCACTCGCGAATCGTCTCGAGGGTTGTTGCTGGGCATGCCTGTCTGTCTGATATGGGGTTACGTCGCCATTGCTCTGTTCATGACAGGGGACGGCATCGAGCTGGCGTTCCTGTCGCGGTACATCGTCGACCTCGGTTTCACGCCCACCCAGGCTTCCTTGCTATTCACCGTGTATGGCCTGCTCGCAGCCTTGTCCAGCTGGAGTTCCGGGGTGTTGGCCGAGACCTTCGGCCCGCGGCGGATCATGTTGGTCGGCGTCGTGGCCTGGCTGGTCTTTCATGGGTTGTTTCTGACGTTCGGCCTGAGCGCGCAGAACTACCCTTTGATGGTGCTTTTCTACGGCATCCGCGGGCTTGCCTACCCCTTGTTCATCTACGCGTTCCTGGTCTGGATTGCGCAGGTCACGCCCGGTGCTCGCCTTGCCTCGGCGATGGGTTGGTACTGGACGATGTATTCCATTGGTATCGGTTTTCTCGGTACGTATCTGCCAAGTCTGAGCATCTCGCGGATCGGTTTTATCGGCACGCTGTGGATGGCGACATTCTGGGTCGCGCTGGCGGCGCTGTTGATTGTGTTCATGGTCAAGGACCGAGGCGCGGCGCGCGAGGATACGCCTGCACGCCTCGCCGAGCGTTTGCGCGAGTTGAGCCGAGGGGTCACGATCCTGTTCGACCAACGCAGCATTCTGATCACGGCCATCGTGCGCATTATCTGCAACCTGACGCTGTTCGGTTTCCCGGTCATCATGCCGCTGTACCTGACGTCGGCCGAGATCGGTTTCACCATGGAGCAATGGTTGCACCTGTGGGGAGTGATGTTCATCGTCACCATTTTCACCAATGTGATCTGGGGATGGGTCGGTGACCGGATCGGCTGGCTGCGGCAGATGCGCTGGTTCGGTTGTGTCGGCGGTGCGCTGGCGACCCTGGCGTTCTATTACGTGCCCCTGATGTATGGCGCCCACTTCGAACTGGCGATCGTCGCCGCGGTGGCACTGGGCATTTGCGTCTCGGCGTTCGTGCCCATGGGCGCGGTCTTTCTGGCTATTTCCCCCGAGCGCAAGGGCGCGGCCATTTCTGCCCACAACCTGGCCGCCGGGCTGTCGAATTTCATGGGGCCGGCCATCGCGACCCTGACGATTTCCTGGCTGGGGGTGCAAGGGGTGGTGTGGGTCTATGCCTCGTTGTACCTGGTGGGCGCGGTGTTGACCTGTTTCATTCGTGTCGAGCAACCCGGACTCGGGACGGACGCCGAGCCGGTTGCACATTTCCCCACCCGGGCCCGTCCTGAAGAAGCGATGTGAACAACGAGATTCAATATCCCACGACTCAGCCTTGCGCCGGGCCTGCTCAGCTTTGCGCTGCACTCACCTCGCCAGTAGCCATGGATTTATTGCGCACGCTCCTGTACAGCAGGCTGGACACCATGAATCCGACAATGGCCAACAGGCTCATCAGGCTGAAAACGTAGTTGTAGCCTTGCTGCCCCGGGAAATGGTCGAGGATGGCGCCGTAGATGACGTAGGCGAACATGCCTGGCGCGTAGCCGATCAGGCAGCCGATACCGAAGGCGGAACCGGTGATGTGTTGCGGGATGCCGACTTCACCCATGGGCGCCCAGAACACGCCGCGCATGGAAAACACAATCAGCGCGAAGGACAGCGTGGCGGCCATGCCCGCATAGATGAAACCCGGGTTTTTCGGGATCAGCAGGATCACGCCCATCAGCGGCAGCAAGGCCAGGAATGCCCACTTCAAATAGCGACTGGTGCTCTTGAACTGCTTGTCGGCAATGAAGCCGCCGGCGGCCCGCCCAGGATCTTCAGGAAGTACTGGTTGATGATGCCGTAGGCGCCCACCAGTGCCACGGGCAGCCCGTACATTTCCTTGAGGTAGGGAATGAAATAGGTCAGGCCACAGTAGACGATGTAGACCATGAACACGTTGAGGCTGACCAGCCAGATACCCGGCACCTTGATGGCTTCGAGCAGATTCGCCATACCGTTTTTCGGCTTGGCGATCGACTGCGTGGTGCCGCCCTTGAGCAGGAACCAGGTCAGGGTGCCTGCCAGAATATCGATGACCGAGTAGAAGAGGATGGCCGATTTCAGCCCGGTCTCGCCGGAGCCCATGGCCACGAACACGCCCAGCGCCGAAAAAGCCACCAGGGTGTCGATGACGCCGCGCCCACCTTCCAGCAGCCCGAACAACCGCCCCTGTTCCTGATCGTCACCCAGGTTGCGGATGGCTTTGAGCAGCGAGGGCCAGAAGATGCAGTCGGCGCAGACGGCCAGCAGGCTGAACACGATCAATAGATTGCTGAACGGCGGAAAGGTCGCCAGATACAGGCCCAGGCCACCGGTGCCGATCAGGCCGATGGGGATCAGTTTGCGCGTGTCGTAGCGGTCCGCCAGAACCCCGCCGAGGACAAACAGCGCAGTGGCGATGATGGCGTTGGCGCTCAATAGCAGGCCGATCTCAGTGTGGCTCAAGCCCATGAATTCTTGCATGGGGATGTAGAAGGCGTCCTTGAGGTTCGCCAGCTTGTAGATGGTGCCACCACCGAGGATGAGAATCAGGAATCTGAGCCATTTGGCCTTGTCACGAGTTGTCATTATTGTTCTCCACGTCAGGTTCAGGCGTTTTCGCGGGTGGCCAGGGTCAACTCGGCCAGGGTTCGGAACTCGGCCAGCAGGCCGCGCACATAGGCCACCTGGTTGTTCGCCCAGCGGTGTTCATCGGCCAGCATTCGCTCCAGCGAATAGCCGGCCGGCAGGGCGGTTTCACTCATTTCCCGGTACGCAATGAAGGGGTCGGCCGCCTCGAGGGTCTGGCGGAATGCCGGGGCGACGTAGTGGTTTTCCTGCTCGAGAATGAACGCGATCACTTGCGGGGTTGAGTCGCCGAGCATCAACAGTTCGAACAGCATGCGTGCGTTGGGCAGATCGTCTTCGTCGCTGCCCTGCAGCACGCCGTAATGGCCGAAGCCGTTGTGCTCGGGGACGACGCGCACACCCTTGAGGTGGGTCTGGCGGATGTGCGGCGCCAGGGTCCGCAGCGCCTGCAGGGGCTGTTCGCAGGCATTGATCATGTTGCCGAAATCGAACAAGGCATGCAGCCGCGGGTGGTCTAGCCGGGTCAGCAGTTGCGCGATCTCGCCGCTCTTGAGTTCCTCATGCTGCTCGAAGTCGAAGAACAGGTCGTGCTCATCGGCCTGCTGCGCGAGGTAATGCAGGTCCGACTCGATCAGGTCCATGACCCGGGACAGCGTGCCTTCGTAGCGTGAGTAGACGCGGATGTTGCGGGTGCCCAGGGCCTTGGCGATGGCGATCACCTGATCGACATCTTTTTTCAGCGTGCTGCTGATTTCCAGGTGCACCGCCAGGCCGAGCGCCTTGGCCTTGGCGGCAAACGCGTGCAGCTGTGCGGGTGTCATCCGGCTCAGGCTGTTTTCCTCGCCGTCCAGTAAATGCAGGCTCAGACCCTGCAACTCGTGGCGATAGGCGAAGTCCAGCAGGTCGGCGGGCGTGACACGGCCATGGGTGAGGTTGGTCAGCAAGGGATAGGCATGGGCAAACAGGCGCAGTTGCCCAAGGCGGTCGAGCAGTTGGCGGGCCAGTGCTTCAGTCAGCAGGGGAGGTGTTCCGGCCCCGGCAGCCTTGTGGCTGAGCAAGGCATTGAATCGCGCTTGGATCTTATTGTTCATTCGAGTCGTTCCTGGTTCAGACGCCGGGTCTACCGGCGCAGCCTTTATCGCGCCAGTCAGGAACTCTCGATAGATCCACTATCAGTTAAATCTTATGACCACTTGCCTTCAGGTGGCCTGCTGCAGATAGCCCATCTTGCCCAAGGCCCGGGCCAGCGCCGCGACGCGCTCCTGCGCCTGGCCTTCAGGCGTGCCGGCGAAGCCGATGAGCAGGGCCGGTGGCAGGACATGCTCGAGGCAGTAGTCGCTCAGGGCATAGGTGTGGATGTTGTGCCGAGCCAGTTCCCTGGCGATGGCGTCGTCATCGAGGGTGGGTGGCAGCCAGGCGATCAGGTGCATGCCGGCTTCCACCGGGGTGAGGGTGAAGAAGCCACCCAGTTGTTGCCGGAGCTGCTCGACCAGTGCTTGCTGGCGCGCCTGGTACAGCGCGCGCATGCGGCGAATATGGCCGAGGAAGTGGCCTTCGCGCATGAAGTCCGCCGTGGTCGCCTGCAGCAGGGTGGGCGGGCTGCGATCCATCACCGCGCGCAAGGTGCAGAAGGGTTCGACCAGGGCTTGCGGCAGGATCACATAGCCCAGCCTCAGCGAAGGGAAGAGGACTTTGCTGAAGGCTGCCGACGTAGATCACTCGCGCCATCCGGTCCATGGCGTAGAGCGCGGGGAGGAGGCGGCCGCTGTAGCGAAACTCACTGTCGCAATCGTCCTCGACGATCCAGCTCTGCTGCTGCGCAGCCCAGTCGATGAGCGCCTGGCGCCGCGCATAACTCAAGGTGACGCCCAGGGGATGCTGGCGAGACGGTGTGGTAAACACCAGGCGCGCGTCCGGGCACTCGGCCAGGCCCTGCTGGACGTCGATTCCCTGTTCATCGATACGCAACGGCACCACGTTGGCACCCTGGGCTTGCAGGGCAATTCTCGCCGCGATATGCCCCGGGTCTTCCATCCACACGCTGTCCTGCGGATTGAGCAACAGCATGCCCAACAGGTTGAAGGCTTGCTGGGCCCCTGACACGATCACCACCTGTTCGGCAGTGCAGTCGATGCCACGGGCATCGAAGACGTACTCGGCAATCGCCGCGCGCAAGGCCTGCAGCCCTTGCAGTTCGCCGTAGCCGAGCAGGGCCTTGGTCGGCTTGAGCAGGTGGCGGTTCATCAAGCGCCGCCACACAGCCAGCGGGAACGCGTCGTAGGAACTGTGGCTGGGCAGGAAGGAGGTGGGGGCCGCCGGATCCCAACCGGTATAGGAAACCCCGCGAAAGTGACTGCTTCGCAGCGACAGCATGGACTGGCTCAGGTCGGACAGGCGCGGGGGCTGGCGCTGCTGCTCGTCGTCGGCAAGCCCTCGATGCTCCCACTCATTGCCGACATAGGTGCCCGCTCCGGTGCGCGAGGCCAGGAAACCTTCGGCGATCAGCTGATCGAAGGCATTGAGAATGGTGATCCGTGACAGCGCCAGTTCCTTGCTCAGGGTTCGCGTCGACGGCAGGCGCACGCCCCCTTGCATTTTTCCGCTGAGAATCTGTTTGCGGATCTGCAAATAGAGTTGGCGGTACAGGGGGATGGCGCTGGCACGGTCCAGCTCGATAGCCGACAGCAGCAAACCTGCAGGGGATTTCATCACATGCTCGCCTGGAAAAAGGGTGGCTTGACCTGGAACACCTTCAGGTACCGAGGTGCGCAGGGTATCGAGAGGCACCGAATAAGTCATCCACCGCAGGCCTTGCTGCCGGCGGTCGACTGTCATGAAATGAAAAGCCATTGTCGCCTGATGTAAAGCGGCTCGCCAGGCTGAGTCCTACAGTCCAATCAGCGCAAATCGACGCTGCACAGACTGGAGAACAAGAAAAAATGGCCAACGCCGTACGCTTCTACGAAACCGGTGGTCCCGACGTCCTACGCTATGAAGAGGTCGACGTCGGCGAACCCGGTCCAGGCCAGGTCCGTCTTCGTCATGTGGCGGTCGGCCTGAACTATGCCGACACCTATTTTCGCAATGGCACCTACCCGATCCCGATGCCGAACGGCATGGGGGTTGAAGCGTCCGGTGTGGTGCAGGCCATCGGCGCAGGGGTGACCAACGTACAGGTGGGCGATCGTGTCACCTACACCGGTTTTCTCAACACCCTGGGGGCCTACAGTACCGAACGCCTGATCGCGGCCGCGCCGCTGATCAAGCTGCCGGAAACCATCAGTTTCGAGACGGCCGCCGCCATGACCATGCGCGGTCTGACTTCGGCGTACCTGATGCGGCGCATCTACGACTTCAAGCCCGGCGACAGCATTCTGCTGCACGCGGCTGCCGGCGGCGTCGGCCTGATCGTTTCGCAGTGGGCCAGGCTGCTTGGCCTGAACGTGATCGGCACCGTGTCCACCGAGGTCAAGGCTGAGATTGCCCTGGCCCATGGCTGCGACCATGTGATCAATTACAGCCACGAAGATGTCGCCCAGCGTGTGCGCGAGTTGACGGACGGGGTAGGGGTCAACGTGGTGTTCGACAGCGTCGGCAAGAACACCTTCATGGGCTCGCTGGACTCGCTCAAGCGGCGTGGCCTGATGGTCTGCGTCGGTACCGCCTCCGGCCCGATTCCGGATTTCAACCCGGCGCTGTTGGCGATGAAAGGCTCGCTGTACATGACCCGCCCGGCGCTGGCCGACTACATCGCCGATCCTGCAGAAAAAACCGCCTTGGCCGGCGAATTGTTCGACCACGTCGGCAGCGGTCGGATCAAGATCGAGATCAACCAGCACTATGCCTTGCAGGATGCCGTCCAGGCGCACCGCGACCTGGAATCACGCAAGACCACGGGCTCGTCGATTTTCGTCATTTAAGGAGTCGCCAGCCATGAAAGTCGAACAATTGACCTGCAGCATTGGCGCCGAACTGATCGGCGTCAACCTCGCCGATGCGGTGCATGACGACGGTCTTTTTGCCGAGATTCGTGCCCAGTTGCTCCAGCATCGGGTGGTGTTCCTGCGCGATCAGGACATCAGTCGCGCCGAGCACCTGGCCTTCGCCCGCCGCTTCGGCGAGTTGGAAGATCACCCGGTGGTCGGCAGCGATCCGGAGCATCCCGGGCTGGTGCGCATCTACAAGACCCCGGATCAGCCGCTGGACCGCTACGAAAACGCCTGGCACACCGACGCGACCTGGCGCGAGGCGCCGCCGATGGGCTGCGTGTTGCGCTGCGTGGAGTGCCCGCCGGTGGGCGGCGACACCATGTGGGTCAACATGGTCGAGGCCTACGCGCGCTTGCCGGAAGACGTGAAGGTGAAGATCGCCGACCTGCGCGCCCGCCACAGCATCGAAGCCAGCTTTGGCGCCGCCATGCCGATCGAAAAGCGCCTGGCGCTCAAGGCGATGTACCCGGATGCCGAGCACCCGGTGGTGCGCACCCATCCGGAAACCGGGGAGAAGGTGCTGTTCGTCAATGCCTTCACCACGCACATGAGCAACTACCACACCCCCGCACGGGTGCGCTTCGGTCAGGACGCCAACCCGGGCGCGAGCGAGCTGTTGCGCTACCTGATCAGCCAGGCCTACATCCCCGAGTATCAGGTGCGCTGGCGCTGGAAGCCCAACAGCATCGCCATCTGGGACAACCGCAGCACCCAGCACTACGCCGTCATGGATTACCCGCCGTGCCATCGCAAGATGGAGCGTGCCGGGATCATCGGCGACAAGACTTACTGATCGACCCCTCTGCATTCGCACTCGTAAACACGTTTGCCCGGCACGATGCCGGGTGGACGCGACAATCATAAGAACAGGAGTAAACCATGCAATTCTTCGACGATTCCCTGTACCCGGAAAACATGGAAAAAGTGGTTATCACCGTGGCCCCGTACGGCCCGGAATGGATGCCCGAAGACTTCCCCGAAGACATCCCGCTGACCATGGACGAGCAGGTGCAAAAAGCGGTCGAATGTTATGAGGCCGGCGCCACAGTCTTGCACTTGCATGTGCGCGAACTGGACGGCAAGGGTTCCAAGCGCCTGTCGAAATTCAACGAGTTGATCGCCGGTGTGCGTGAAGCCGTGCCGGACATGATCATCCAGGTCGGCGGTTCGATTTCCTTCGCGCCGGAAAGCGATGGCGAAGCCGCCCTGTGGCTGTCGGACGATACGCGCCACATGCTGGCCGAGCTGACGCCCAAACCGGATCAGGTCACGGTGGCCATCAACACCACCCAGATGAACATCATGGAATTGCTGTATCCGGAGTACCTGGAAGGCACGTCCCTGGCCAACCCCCTGTATCAGGCGGCGTACAGCGAGATGACCGTACCGGCAGGCCCGGCCTGGGTCGCCGAGCACCTCAAGCGCCTGATGGCCAACGGCATCCAGCCGCACTTCCAGCTGACGGGCATGCACGCCATGGAAACCCTCGAGCGCCTGGTGCGCCGGGGCGTCTACAAGGGCCCGTTGAACCTGACCTGGATCGGTATCGGTGGCGGTTTCGATGGCCCCAACCCGTTCAACTTCTTCAACTTCATCCACCGCGCGCCAGACGGTTGCACCCTGACTTCCGAGTCGCTGCTCAAGAACGTCATGCCGTTCAACACCATGTCGATGGCCATGGGCATGCACCCGCGCGTGGGCAATGAAGACACTATCATTGATCACAAGGGCGATCGTTTCGGTTCGGTTGCACAGATCAAGCAAACCGTGCGCATCGCGCATGAGCTGGGTCGCGAGATCGCCACCGGCAAAGAAGCCCGTGAGATCTACCGCATCGGCGTGCAGTACCAGAGCATCGAGGAAACGCTGCTGGCCAACGGCATGGCCCCCAACCGCAAGGCTGGGCAGAAAGGCGTGCCGCAACGCGGCTGATCGGCAGGCGATGCGGGCGGCCGATGGTCTCCCGCTCGCTGCCCTGCTACACGCTTGATAACAACAATAAAACAAAGCTTTGAGGAGGCTGCATGGCCTTTCACCCAATCGCCGCAGACGATGACGACTGCGCTGTCGGTGTTGCGCGCCCGTATGCCTGGATCGTCTTCGCACTGACGTTCGGGCTGTTGATTTCCGATTACATGTCGCGCCAGGTGCTGAACGCGGTGTTCCCGATGCTCAAGGGCGAATGGGCCCTGAGCGACGGCCAGCTCGGCCTGCTCAGTGGCATTGTCGCGTTGATGGTCGGCCTGCTGACATTCCCGCTGTCGCTGCTGGCCGACCGCTTCGGCCGGGTCAAGAGCCTGGCGCTGATGGCCTTGCTCTGGAGTCTGGCGACGCTGGGCTGCGCCGTGGCGCAGGACTATCAGCAGATGTTCATTGCCCGCTTCATGGTCGGCGTCGGCGAGCGGCGTATGGCAGCGTCGGCATCGCGGTAGTGATTTCGGTGTTTCCCAAACACCTGCGTGCCACGCTGGCCAGTGCCTTCATGGCGGGCGGCATGTTCGGTTCGGTATTGGGCATGGCGCTGGGCGGGGCAATCGCCGCCAAGCTGGGCTGGCGCTGGTCGTTTGCCGGCATGGCGCTGTTCGGCCTGCTGCTGGCCGTGCTGTACCCGATTATCGTCAAGGAAGCACGCATTGCCCCGCAACGCGCCGCCCAGGCGGCGAACAAGGCGGTTGCTGCGGTCAAGCGGCCGTTGCGTACGCTGTTTGCCAGCCGCTCGGTGATCGCCGCCTACATCGGCAGTGGCTTGCAACTGTTCGTCGGCGGCACTGTGGTTGTGTGGATGCCCAGTTACCTCAATCGGTATTACGCCATGCCCACGGACAAGGCGGGCGGCGTCGCGGCGATCATCGTGCTGTGCAGCGGTGCGGGGATGATCCTGTGCGGCATGCTCAGCGATCGACTGAGTCGCCATGCGCCGGAGCGCAAAGTCTCCTTGGCCATCGCCTATTGCCTGGGCAGTTGCCTGCTGTTGTCGGCGGCGTTCGCCCTGCCGCCAGGCCCTGCGCAACTGGCGCTGATCTGCCTGGGCATGTTGATTGCCGCGGGCACCACCGGGCCGTGTGGCGCGATGGTTGCCAACCTGACCCATTACTCGGTCCACGGCACGGCGTTCGCCACGCTGACCCTGGCCAACAACATGCTGGGGCTGGCGCCCGGGCCGTTCATCACCGGCAGGGTGTCCGACCTTATCGGCTTGCAGGCGGCTTTTCAGCTGGTGCCCCTGGTCAGCCTCGCGGCAGGGGCCGTGTTCTTTTATGCCAAGTGTCATTACCTTCGGGACATTGCCCGGCTCAAGGGTGAGCGGGTCGCCGATCCTGTGGGCAAATCCGTGTCAGAGGTGCCCGCACCATGAGTACCCTCGCTCTTACCCGTATCCACAGCCGAACGCGCGAATTGGCGCCAGGGTTTATCGTCAGCCTGATCGTGGCCGCCGCCGCGTCCTTTCTGTCCGAGCATTACGGCGCGCCGGTGATGCTGTTCGCGTTGTTGCTGGGCATGGCGCTGAACTTCCTGGCCGGCGACGGAGCCTGCAAGGCCGGCATCGAGTTCACCGCACGCACCGTGTTGCGCATCGGCGTGGCGCTGCTGGGCATGCGCATCACCCTCGAGCAGATGGTTGCGCTGGGCTGGAAGCCTGTGGCGCTGGTGGTGATCCTGGTGGTGGTGACCATCGGCGTGTCGGTGATCGCCGCCAAGGCCCTGGGCTTTCAGCGTTTGTTCGGCATGCTCACCGGCGGGGCCACCGCGATTTGTGGTGCCTCGGCCGCGCTGGCGCTGGCGGCGGCCTTGCCCAACCATCCGCAGAAAGAACGGGCGACGTTGTTCACGGTGATCGGAGTGTCGGCGCTGTCGACCCTGGCGATGATTGTGTACCCGATGATTGCCAATTGGCTGTCGTTGTCACCGCAAATGGCGGGCGTGTTCCTCGGGGCGACCATCCACGATGTCGCCCAGGTGGTCGGTGCCGGCTACAGCATGTCGACCGAGACCGGCGATACGGCCACGGTGGTCAAGCTGATGCGGGTGGCCATGCTGCTGCCGGTGATCGTCTGCGCCGCGATGATTACCCGGATGCAGGGAGCCGACCCGGCCGGCAAACGACCGCCGCTGTTGCCATGGTTCGCCGTAGGGTTTCTGATATTGGCCTGTATCAACAGCACCGGCTGGATAGCCCCGGTGGTGCAGGGCTCGGTCAATGAGCTGTCGCGCTGGTGCCTGGTGGTGTCCATCAGCGCCCTGGGCATGAAAACCCAACTCAAGGAGCTGGCGGCGGTGGGCATCAAGCCCATCCTGTTGATGTTGGGGGAGACGGTGTTTCTCGTGGTGCTGGTGCTGTTGTTGCTGCGCTGGGGGGGATAAATATCTACCAGGCATGAAACCTGTGGGATCCACACCGGTTTTTGCGGCGACTGTACCAGCGGTCGCCGCTTTTTTTTTGCAGCCTCTTTCAGTCCTCCGAAAGTTGCTCAGGGCGGGGCAGGGGGCTTGGCTCGCCGGGTGACTTGGGTTGTTTTTGCGCGCTGCGCCAGGCCGCCGGCGGCATGCCGAACTGGGCGATGAACCAGCGCGTGAAGGAGCTCGCCATGGAGTAGCCGAGCATGTCGGCGATCCGCCCAACGAGTAGTTCGGGTTGTCCAGGTAGCGCAGCACCAGGTCGCGGCGCACGTCATTGATCAAGTCATTGAAGGCACACCCGTCGTCTTTGAGACGGCGCTGCAGCGTGCGCACGTTCATGCCCTGGGTCTGGGCAATCTGCTCGATGGTGGCGCGTCCCATCGGCAACAACAGGTAGATGGCCTTGCGCACCTCGAACAGCATCGAAGGGCCTTCGTGACCCAGCAGCGAGTCGAGGTAACTCTGGGCGTAACGCGCCATGGCCGGATCGGCATGGGGGTTGGTCATGTCGAGGCTGGTGTTGGGACAGACAATGCCATTGAACTCGCTGCCGAACTCCAGTTTGCAGCCGAACAGACGGCGATGCAGCTGCAGGTTGTCGGGCGGCTGGTGCGTGAAGTTGACGCTGTAGGGTTGCCAGTGTGTGCCGAGCAGGGCCGCGCACAGGCGGAACATCACCCCGATCGCCAGTTCATTGGCTTGTCGGCAGGACATGGGCGAGTCGGCGACCACCTCTTCGCGAATGATCACCATCTTGCCGGCCTCTTCAATGAACAGGGCCAGCGAGTCGTTCATCAGGTGACGGTAATGCACCAACACTTGCAGCGCGTCACGCAGCGTTCGCTGGTGGCTGAGCAGCAGGCTGACCACCCCGAAGTGCGAGAGCTGGCGCGACTCGGCCATGCTCAGGCCGAAGCTCTGGCAGCCGCTGGCGGCGGCCGAATCCTCCAGCAGACGTACGGCGGCATCGATGGGGATGCGGTGTTCGGGCGCCAGCAGCTTGGCTTTGCTCAAGCCGACGCCGGCGAGTACATCGCGCGGGTTGAACCCCAGGTACTGGGTGACCTCCAGGTAGTTGGTCAAGACGGCGGCGCGAACGAGCTTGGGCATGCGAAGGTCTTTCCTGGCCGGTTGCGATTCGAATTAGCGTGGCGACTATATCCAGCACATCGGCAATTGAACAGTTGTGACGTTGTCCCGGGCGCTCGTCCGATTCTGTCCCCAATCACCACGCTTGTCCTGCAGCAATCGACGCTTACCCAGTGATTACGGTGAGCTTCGCAGCAGCGGCGGGGACGTTCGCCCCCTGCCCGCTGCATGCCAGCGCCTGGAAATTTGTCATGAAAAGAAAAGTGCCTGACGTCCAATGAAAAGCGCCTCGGGCGAGCTCTCTCTAATGTCGGTCCTACAAAAAGCCCCTGGCGAATAACGCCAGTCGAGTCATCGAGAGGGCGGCTGCGCTGAAAACAAATAAAAAAAGGCGGAGACAACGCAATGCATAACACTAAGCGCCACGGGTTCGTACCCTCGCGTTACACCCTGTTGGCCTCGGCCATTCTGGCCGCTGCCGTGCCGGTCGCGCAGGCGGTCGAGCTCGACACAGGGAACCCGGACTGGGCCGTGCGTCTGGATAACACCGTGAAGTACAACTACGGCGTACGCACCGAAAGCGCCGACAAGCGGATGCTGGGCACGCCGAACAACAACGACGGCGACTACAACTTCCGCAAGGCCGGGACCAACATCACCAACCGTGTCGACCTGTTGACCGAGATGGATGTGGTCTATCAGGACCACGTGGGTTTTCGCGTCAGCGCGGCCAGTTGGTACGACAAGGCCTACGAGAACACCGGTTCCAATTCCAACCCGTTCGTCAACGGCAATGGCGGGACGTCGGGCCTGGTCGCCAATGATCCGCGCCTTGCCGCGGTCAGCGGCGACAACGTCGGCAACGGCAGCCCGCACCTGAGCAACTATGCGCGGCGTTACTACACCGGTCCCTCCGGCGAAATCCTCGATGCCTTCGTGTTCTACAGCACCGAAGTGGGCGAGGAGTCGCTGCTGAACGTCAAGGCCGGCCAGCACAACGTGTTCTGGGGCGAGACCATTCTCAGCCCGGTGCACTCGATCAGTTACGGCCAGTCCGGCCTGGACCTGGCCAAACTGGCCGCCTCGCCCGGTACCGAGGCCAAGGAACTGTTCGTTCCGCGCAACCAATTGTCGATGTCGTTCACGGTCAACCCCGAGTTGACCGTGGGCGCTCAGTATTTCCTCGATTGGGATGCCGCCCGCCTGCCTGAAGCCGGTACCTACTATGGCGGTTCCGATCTGGTCGGCTTCGGTGCGCAGTCGTTCCTGCTGGGCAACACCAATGGCGTGGTGCCGGGCAGCCCCCTGGGCTGCGGCCTGGCGCCCTGCAACGGGCTGACCAATGTGCGTCGCGGTCATGACCTGACGCCGGACAAGCGCGGCGACTGGGGGATCATGGCCAAGTGGTCGCCGGCCTGGCTGGATGGCACCCTCGGCGTTTACTACCGCGAGACTTCGGAAATCCTCCCGCAAGCCTGGCTGGATGCCAGGGGCCTGAGTTCGGCCAACCCCAATGGCACGCCGCCGGCAGGGCAAGTGCCTGCGGTAGTGAATACGCTCAACTCGTTGAGCACCGCCACCTATCAGATGGCCTATGCCGACAACATCAAGATCGTTGGCCTGAGCCTGTCCAAGGACGTTGGCGGGGTGAGCGTCGGTTCGGACCTGAACGTTCGTCACAACATGCCGCTGGCCAGTATCCCGGCGATCGTCAGCACCAACAGTCCGCTGGGTCTGGGCGCGGGTCTTGGCCTGTTGCCGGCGCGGACGGCGGCTACCGGCGTGGTGTATGACACCCCGCAAAAGGGCGACAGCATGGCCGCCACCGGCGACACCTTGCACTGGACGCTCAACGGCCTGATGACCTTCCCGAAAACCCCGGTGTTCGATTCGGCCAGCCTGCTCGCCGAGTTGTACTACAGCAACCTGCTCAAGCTCGATAGCAAGAACGAAGCGCTCTACAAGGGCAAGGACAGCTACCGCGGCATCGACGCAGCGACCCGGGACAACTGGGGCATCGCGGTCAACTTCACACCGACCTGGTACCAGGTATTCCCGGGAGTCGATCTCAGCGCCCCGATGTCGATCAACGTCGGCCTCGACGGCGTGTCGCCGGTGTCCGGTGGCGGTGCCAAAGACACCGGTAACTATGCCATCGGCCTCGGGGCCGTTGTGTACAACAAATACTTCGTCGACCTGAAGTACGTGGACGCTTTCGGCAAGACCGACAAGTGCGACGCCAGCGGCCTGAGCACCGGCGCGGCCAGTGCCGGCAGCGGCGACGGCTCGACACCCAATGCCTTTAGCGGCAATGAAAACTACGCCTGTTACGCCGGTGGCTACTCAGCCTTCTCCGGTGGAGGGGCCACGACTGAGGACCGTGGCGCCGTTTACCTGACGATGAAAACCACTTTTTGAGTCACCACTGATTTGCTCAATGCAAGCAGGAGAATAACAAGATGAAATTCGCACAAACCGTGTTGGCCGCTTCTCTGGCGATGGTCATTGCCGCCCAGGCGCACGCCGCTGTATCGACTCAGGAAGCCGCCAGGCTGGGCACCAGCCTGACCCTGGTCGGGGCTGAAAAAGCCGGGAATGCCGATGGTTCGATTCCCGCGTATGCCGGTGGCCTGACCACGCCGCCGGCCAGCTTCAAAAACGGTGACAGCATGCGCCCCGATCCCTTTGCCGATGAAAAACCGCTGCTGGTGATCGACGGCAAGAACGTCGATCAGTACAAGGGCGCGCTCACGGCGACCACCGTGGAACTGGCCAAGCGTTACCCCAGTTTCCACGTCAATGTCTACCCGACCCACCGCACCGTCTCGTTGCCAAAAGCCGTGCTGGATAATGGTCTGAAAAATGCCACTGGCGCCAAGTCCCTTGAGGGCGGGTTGGCTATCGATAACGTACTGCCCGGCGTGCCGTTCCCGATCCCGCAGTCGGGCAACGAAGCGATGTGGAACTTCCTGTTGCGTTATCAGGGCGTCAGCATCAACTCCAAGTACGACTCCTGGAACGTCGACTCCGCCGGCGTACCGAGCCTGGCAACCACCGGGCAGGCGTTCATTTCCTATCCGATCTACGAAAACCTGGCGCAGCCGATCAGCAGCGCCGACGTGTACTACCAGATGAAGTTGTCCTACACCGGCCCTGCGCGCCGGGCGGCGAAGCGGTGATGCTCAAGGACGCGGCCAACCCGCTGCAGCAACCCCGTCGTGCCTGGCAGTACCTGCCAGGTCAGCGGCGGGTCAAGCTGGCCCCGAACCTGGCCTACGACACGCCTAACCCGGGCACCGCCGGCGCGGGCACCTACGACGATGTGTTCGTGTTCAACGGTGCACTGGATCGCTACGACTGGAAGCTGGTGGGCAAGCAGGAAATGATCGTGCCCTACAACACCTACAAGCTGACCTACGCCCAGGACCCCAAGGCGCTGACCACCGCCAATCACCTGGCGCCCGAGTACGTGCGTTGGGAAAAACACCGCGTCTGGGTCGTGGAGGGCACCCTCAAGTCCGGCGCCCGCCACATCTATCAGAAGCGCCGCTTCTTCCTCGACGAAGACAGCTGGACCGCTCTGGCCTCCGACCAGTATGACTCGAGCGGCAAGCTGTACCGTGGCTCCTTCGCCTTCCTCAGCCAGAGCTACGACAAGCAGATCCCGGACTCCACGCCTTTCATGATCTACGACATGGTGGTGGGGTCCTACAACATCAACGGCGTGGTCGGGCCTTACGGCGGCATCAAGTACATCGATCCGCTTTCCAAGACGCAATGGTCGGCTGAGTCCCTGGCAGGTAGCGGGATTCGTTAAGCAAACCGCATTGTAGGAGCGAGCCTGCTCGCGATGAATCAGAGGGCGGCGCGGGCATCCAGACAGCACGCGTAATCGTTCACGTCTATCGCGAGCAAGCTCGCTCCTACAACGGCATGAGCTGCACTGCGCGAGGTGCGGCGCGGTTTCCCGAAGAGGACGCAGTATGTGTTCGTATAAAAATAATATGTTGCAGCTGGCCTTTGGCGTTGTGCTCTGCCTGTCGCAGGGTCTCAGCCAGGCGTCCGGTTACGTCGACGTGCTGGATCTGCCGGCCAAGGTCAGCGCCTTGGCCGGCAACAGCCCGTTATCGGGCATGGCCCGGGCCGGCGACCGACTGGTTGCCGTCGGACAGCGTGGCCACATTCTGTATTCCGATGACGCCGGCAATCACTGGCAGCAGGCCGCCGTGCCGGTCAGTTCCGACCTCAATGCCGTGAGTTTTCCGTCTGCCACCCAAGGTTGGGCGGTGGGCGGCGACGGCGTGATCCTGCACAGCAACGACGCGGGTGCGACCTGGCACAAGCAACTGGACGGCCGCCAGATCGGGGCCTTGCTGGTCAAGCATTACCAGGCGTTGGCCAGTGCAGAACCCGGCAACGAACAATGGCCGCTGCTGGTCGCCGAAGGCGAGCGCCTGGTGGCGCAGGGGGCCGACAAACCCTTGCTCGATGTCTGGTTCGCCAACGACCAGCTGGGTTATGTGGTCGGGGTGTTCAACCTGATCCTGCGCACCGAGGACGGCGGCCAGAACTGGACGCCGTTCCAGGACCGCACCGACAACCCGCAGGGCTTTCACCTCAATGCCATCGCCTCCACCGGCGATGCGCTGTACATCGCCGGCGAGCAGGGCTTGCTGCTGAAGTGGGATGACGCGCAGCAACGCTTCGCCGCATTGCAAACACCCTATCAGGGCAGTTTTTTCGGGGTGGTCGGCAAGCCTGGGGAAGCGCTCGTCTACGGCTTGCGCGGCAATGTGCTGCGCAGCACCGATGGCGGACTCAGCTGGACCCCGCTGGACACCGGCCTGCGCATCAGCATCACCGCCGCCATGGTCGATGCCCAAGGTAACTACCGCTTGTTCACCCAGGGTGGGCAGAGGCTGGCGAGCCAGGGCGTCGGTGCGCAAATGCACTGGGCGCGGCAAGTCGAGCCGGTCCCGGTGACGGGCGTCGTGCGCGCCGCCAACGGTGCGCTGGTGGTGGTGGGCAGCCGTGGTGTACGGACGCTGTCCGTTGAATAAGCCCTCGAACCCTTAAAGCGAGAACCCAGACATGGGCAATATCAAACAAGACACCATGCCGGTCATCCGCGATCTGCGAGACTTCGACCGGTGCTCCGGCAATCGGCTGGAGCGGCTGGTGTTCAACTACCGTCCGCTGTTCATGGTGCTCATGACACTGGTCACCCTGGTGCTGGGCTACATGGCGGTGACGCGTCTGGAGCTGCGCCCCAGCTTCGAGAAAATGATTCCGCAGAGCCAGCCGTACATCAAGAATTTCCTTGAAAACCGCCAGTCGCTGCGCGGCCTGGGCAACTCGGTGCGGGTGGTGGTCGAAAACACCCAGGGCGATATTTTCGACCCCGGCTATCTGGACGTGCTCAAGCAGGTCAACGATAAATTGTTCCTCACCGAAGGCGTCGACCGCGCCTGGATGAAGTCGCTGTGGAGTCCAGGCGTGCGCTGGACCGAAGTCACCGAGGAAGGTTTCCAGGGTGGCCCGGTGATGCCGGATGCCTACCGGGGCAAGCCTGAAGAAATAGACCAGCTGCGCCAGAACATTTCCCGTGCCGGTATCGTTGGCAGCCTGGTGGCCAGCGACTTCAAGTCCACCATGTTGATCGTGCCGCTGCTGGACAAGGCCACGGCCAGCGGTCAGCGCATCGACTATCACGCCTTTTCGCAGATGCTCGAAGAGCAGTTGCGCGACAAGATCGAGTTCGCCGGCGACAGCGCGGCTCGCAAGGCCGGGGAGGAGGGCAAGGGCCAGTACAAGGTCCGGGTGATCGGTTTTGCCAAGCTGATGGGCGACCTGATCGACGGGCTGATTCAGGTGATGATGTTCTTCGGCCTGGCCGTGGTCACCTCGCTGGTGATCATCTATTGCTACACCCGCTGTGTGCGCAGCACTTTGCTGGTGGTCGGCTGTTCGCTGATCGCGGTGGTCTGGCAACTGGGCATCGTTGCCTGGCTGGGCTATGCCATCGACCCGTATTCGGTGCTGGTGCCGTTCCTGATCTTTGCCATCGGCGTGTCCCACGCGGCGCAGAAGATGAACGGCATCATGCAGGACATCGCCCGCGGCACTCATAGGCTGATCGCCGCGCGCTATACCTTCCGCCGCCTGTTCATTGCCGGCGTCACCGCGCTGCTCGCCGATGCCGTCGGTTTTGCGGTGCTGATGCTGATCGACATCCCGGTGATCC
>NZ_MULM01000151.1:0-65053 GCF_002029345.1 Pseudomonas sp. VI4.1 | reverse complement strand
GAGGATCATGGCCGAAAAGAACGTCGGCGCGCTGCCGGTCATTGAAGACGGGCAGGTGGTGGGCGTGATCAGCGAGCGCGACTACGCACGCAAGGTGGTGCTGCAGGGACGCTCGTCGGTCGGCACCCCGGTCAGGGCCATCATGAGTGCGCCGGTAGTCACGGCGGACAGCCAGCACAGCATCGAGCGGTGCATGGCGGTCATGACCGACAGCCACCTGCGCCACCTGCCGGTGGTGGAGGGCGGGGAACTGATCGGGCTGTTGTCGATCGGTGATCTGGTCAAGGAAGCCATCGTCGAGCAGGCTGATTTGATCCGGCAATTGGAGCATTACATTCGCGGGCATTGATTGGCGTGGCGGCAGGGGTGCATCCGGGTGTGTGGCTTTTTGATGTGTGGGAGATTCTGGAGGTTCCAGAGCCTCCCATGTCTGGCGATGTTCAGTATGATCTTACTCCCCCTAGATTCATATTTATCCAAAAAGTGCTTGGCATAAATAAATGCGAGCCTGTTTGCAGGTCCGTATATCTTTAATTTTATGAAAAACGCCTGCGTACCACGAGGTTCAATTGTATCAGCTCATCAGAAACATACTTAGAGGGGTACAAGTTGTAAAATGTTGCCAGTTGCGAGGTTGCAATAAGTAATTGGTCATCGGTTAGCCCGTTCCGCCCCTCTGGAGTGAAATCGTACATAGGGTGGGGACCGGGAGCGGGAGCTATGGGCTCGATATTAGGATCAATTGCCATTTTATTTCTGTGATTTATATGAGCCTCAATATACCTTTGGTCATCGATATACGCCGACGTAACATTGTTGAGATCAAAACTTTTTCTCGATGACGGAGTCGGCGCTGGTGGAGCATTCGTTGTAGATGTCCCTGTACTATTGGGCAAAATGTTCGAACTTGATGGCCCGCCTTTCCCGATAGAAGCGGTTTGCGTGCCTGGGCGTGCGGGGGGCTGAGCAACTGTGCTCACCACGTCCGCAGATCTGGATTTTGTTTTGGAAAAAAAAAGTTTTTTGAGAGCTTTTAAAAACTTGGGAGCATGTCCCGTCGGATCTGTGCGATTCAGTGGATCACCCTCGCAGTACGCATACGCATTCAACCCACCCTGCCCAAACGGACTTAAACTGTCCGGACAGTGAAACCGCAACAGCACCGGATTGAACGCTCGATAACCGTTGCCCAAGTGATAATGCCCGGTCACCGGATCCGGCCGTTGGCCGGTGAAGCCGAGCAGGGTGAGTAACCCGGTTTCAGGTTGGCGATGGCCATAGGGGCTGTAGGCGATGGAATGAGGTTGAGCCGCGTCGAGCGCGCTCAATACCGAACGTTGTTGGTCGGTTGCCAGAAGGGCAGTGCCGACCTTGCCAACTTGTGTTTGCTGTTGCGCCAACAACTGGTCGTCGTGCTGCAAGAAGCTGTATTGCACTGCGTCTTGTATTTCGGTGGTCAGGCGACTTTTGCAGTAGTAACGCTGGATGCCTACCTGCTCAAGGGGTGTGGAGGCCGCAAGGCGATCCAGCGGATCGTAGTTGTAGCGACACAGTATGGCTTCGTGAGGGGAAGTAGGCATTGACTGAGCTCCGTGCAAGGTCCGATAAGTCGGGCTTAAAGCTTGCACCTTGCGCCAGTGACTGCCTACTAGCAGAACTGCTAGGTTTTTTGACTTTTTTTGTTTCGGGCAGGCGGCTGTGCAGCCGGGCGGGGGGAGAGGGGCAATGCCGACAGCGCCAGGCCTGAAACCTTTATCTGCGCAGCTGAAATGGAACACCTCAAAAGCAGGGCTAAACCCCGCAATCTCCGCCTGGAGGACGGCAGTTGCCTGGAGTACCCGCAACAGCGGCTGCGGGTGTGGCCGGTGCGCTTGAATGGCGGTGTGGTGGAGGTGGGGGTGGCTTGATGCCACGCTCCTTCGGGTCAGGGCGCAACAGAATCGGAGACTCTTATGAAAACAGCCGCACAGTTACTCAAGCTGAAGGTGGTGCAAAACCGCCAGGTGCATAGCGTCGCACCAGACGTGATGGTCCTTGAAGCGCTGAGGATCATGGCCGAAAAGAACGTCGGCGCGCTGCCGGTCATTGAAGACGGGCAGGTGGTGGGCGTGATCAGCGAGCGCGACTACGCACGCAAGGTGGTGCTGCAGGGACGCTCGTCGGTCGGCACCTCGGTCAGGGCCATCATGAGTGCGCCGGTGGTCACGGCGGACAGCCAGCACAGCATCGAGCGGTGCATGGCGGTCATGACCGACAGCCACCTGCGCCACCTGCCGGTGGTGGAGGGCGGGGAACTGATCGGACTGTTGTCGATCGGTGATCTGGTCAAGGAAGCCATCGTCGAGCAGGCCGATTTGATTCGACAGCTGGAGCACTACATTCGCGGACACTGATCGGCCCGGCGGCAGGGTGCAGGGCTTTCTTGATCGGTGTCAACCGCGTGGGTCGACCGGCTGTGTAGTCTGCAGAGACACCCAGCCAGTGGCGCTCACCATGATCTATCCGCTGATTCTGACCCTGCATCTGTTTGCCGCCCTGATCTTCATCGGCACGGTGTTCTTCGAAGTGCTGTTTCTGGAAAGCATCCGCAAACAGCTGCCCTCCAGAGTGATGCTGCTGGTCGAGCAGGGGATCGGCCGCCGCGCCCGCAGCCTGATGCCGTGGGTGTTGCTGGTGTTGTTCGGCGCGGGGCTGGGCATGGTCTGGCTGCGTTACCTGCCAGCCCTCGCGGCGCCCCTGGCTTCATCGTTCGGCACCTTGCTGGCGTTGAAAATCGCGGTCGCCGCCAGCGTGCTCCTGCATTTCCTGACAGCCATGTTCCTGTTCAAGAGCGGCCGGATGAATGCGCGCTACTTGCGCTTCATCCACGCCAGCCTGTTCTGCCACATGGTCGTTATCGTGCTGTTGGCCAAAGGTATGTTCTACCTGACATGGTGATCGCCAGCGCCACGAAATCGGCGAACGCCACCGATCCCCTGTAGGAGCCCGGCTTGCCGGCGAAGGCGGTGGCACATGCAGCAGGGGTGTTGGCTGACAGACCGCTTTCGCTGGCAAGCCAGCTCCTACAGGGGACCTTCTGTGGGCATGAAATCGGCGAACGCCACCGATCCCCTGTAGGACCCGCCACTTCGCTCGAGCTTGATGCAAATCAAGGAGCATTGAGCGTCAAGCCCGGACACTGTGATTCGCAGCCCGTCACGGAGACCCGCCATGCTCGATTTCTTTCACGCCCCAGGCGAGAGCGCCCGGTGCGATCAGGGCGTACTCGACCCCAACTGCCATGCCGACACGCAAAAGTTTCATGCGGGCATCGGCTCGCTGGACCTGTTGCGGGCCTTGCGCGTCAGTCGCCAGAAGCGCCGCCCGCTGGCCCTGAACGTGCAACTGCCGTCCAGGCTCACGCCGTCGTTCTGTTCCCCGCGTGAGATCGCTTGCGAGCACGGTGGTATCGAACAGTATCTTCAGCGCCTGGAAAAGGAAATCGACCTCGTCGGCTGCCACCTGGGTGCAGAGCAGCGGGTCGAGCAGTTTCATCTGGGCGGCGCCACCCCCACCATCGTTCATCTGCAGCGGCTGATGGCGCATCTGCGTGGCCGGTTCAATTTTCTCGAACATGAGTGCGGCGACTACAGTGTCGAGGTGGATCTTCATCATACCGATTGGTCGACCATGGGCGCGTTGCGCGACCAGGGCTTCAACCACGTCAGCATCGGCGTTCCGGATATCGACCGCGACACTGACATGTCGGTGGCCTGCTACCAGAACCCGGCGCCGATTCATTCACTGATCGATGCTGCGCGGACCTTCGGCTTTCGCTCCGTCAACGTCGACCTGGGTTTCGGTCATGCCTGGCAGACCCCGGACAGCTTTGCGCAGAAACTGGCGACCATTATCGAGCTGGAACCAGACAGGCTGCTGGTGTTCGACTATGCCCGGCCACCTCGACGTTACCGGCCGATGCCCGGCGCCAGGGGCAGGGCGCTATGCAGCCAGGAGGATAAAGGCGCGATGCGCCAGATCTGCTTCGATCAATTGATTGGCGCGGGTTATCACTACATCGGCCTGGGGCAATTCGTGCGGCCCGACGATGACCTGGCGATCGCCCAGGAGCGAGGCCGGCTACGGCGCACCTGCGACGGTTTCAGCCGTCACGGTTATTGCGATCATCTCGGGTTCGGCTTGGGGGCCATCGGTCAGATCGACGATCTGTATACGCAAAACGCCGAAGCAGTCGAGCCTTATCAGCAGCATCTGGACAGCGGGCAGTTGCCGACGTCCCGGGGCTGGCGCTTCGAGGCCGGGGATCAGATCAGGCAGTTGGTCATGGAGCGGCTGGCCTGTGACCAGGAACTGGATATCCACGCCATCGAGCGCCGTTACGGCCTGGTCTTCTCCAGGTATTTTTCCTCGATCTGGCCGTTGCTCGAGCAATTGGGTCATGATGGGTTGATCGAGCTGTCGGACCGTTTCATCAGCATTCTCCCCGCCGGTCGGCCGGACGTGGATGCCATCTGCAACTTGTTTGAAAAGGGGTCAAGCGCGGCATGGCATTGACCCACCTGCGAGTAGATTGATCATGAAGCCTGCATTCGATTTCAATCGAGCCCTGGTCGAGAAGTATGACCGCCCCGGGCCGCGCTATACGTCGTACCCCACCGCGCCGCAGTTTCACCAGGCGTTTGCCGTGGACGACTATCAAACGGCCGCGCGCGCCAGCAATCAGGTGGCGGTGCCCAAACCGCTGTCGGTGTACATCCACATCCCATTCTGCAAAAGCCTGTGTTATTACTGCGCCTGCAACAAAATCATTACCCAGAAAACCCATCGCGCCGTCGAGTACCTGACGTACCTCAAGCGTGAAATCGCGATGCAGGCGGCCTTGTTCGACAACACCCGCAAACTCACGCAGCTGCACCTGGGCGGCGGCACACCGACCTACCTGACCAGCGAACAGCTGGCGGACCTGATGGACTGCCTGCACCAGGCATTCAACCTGGACGACAGCGACGACCATGAGTTTTCCATCGAAGTCGATCCGCGCACCATCAGCACCGAACAGATCCAGTCGCTGCGCCAACTGGGCTTCAATCGCCTGAGCTTCGGCGTCCAGGATTTCGATCCGGAGGTGCAGGCTGCGGTCAATCGTACCCAAAGCGAAGAACAGATCTATGCGCTGGTCGCCGCTGCTCGCGAGGCGCGATTCAAGTCGGTCAGCGTCGATCTGATCTATGGGCTGCCGTTGCAGACCGTGGCCAGTTTCGATGTGACCCTGGGCAAGATCATTGCCCTGCGCCCGGACCGTATCGCCGCCTACAGCTACGCCCACCTGCCGCAGATGGTGCGTGCGCAACGCTTGATCCGCCAGGAAGACATGCCGCCGCCGGAGCGCAAGCTGGAATTGCTCGAGCTGACCATCCGCCGACTGACCGCGGCCGGTTACGTCTATATCGGCATGGACCACTTCGCCTTGCCGGACGACGAACTCGCCCTGGCCCGCGCCAACGGCACCCTGCAACGCAACTTCCAGGGCTACTCGACCCATGCCGACTGCGACCTTATCGGCCTCGGCGTATCGTCGATCGGCAATGTCGGCGACAGCTACAGCCAGAGCGTCAAGGAGCTTTCGCAGTACTACGCCCGAATCGATCAAGGTCTATTGCCGGTGCATCGGGGCTACCGCTTGAACGCCGACGACCTGCTGCGCCGAGAGGTGATCGGCGACCTGATGTGCCACGGCCGGATTGATTTCGGCAAGTTCGAGCGGCGTCATGGCATCTGTTTTACCGAATATTTTTCCGAGGCGCTGGCACAGTTGGACGAACATGTACGGGACGGATTGCTGCTGGTTCACCGCGATGAACTGCTGCTGTTGCCCCAGGGGCATCTGATGATGCGCAGTGCCGCGATGGCGTTTGACGCCTATCTGGGGGCTGAGCAAAAAGGCCTGTTTTCCCGCACTGTCTGAGGCGTTGGCGCGCGCCCCCGGCCGCTATTTTCTGAAGTTGATTTCAATCAAGGGCAGGGGGCGCAGCGCTCCCTAACATGACCGAAAGCCCTCTTGATTTCGGCCAACCATGACCCTCCATCAGCCATCGATCCATCGCCACCTGCGCAGCCTGCGCGAGTGGTGCGTCGTGCTGACGCTCGTACTGCTAGCCGCCACCATTGGCGCGGTTCAGGCCAAGGAATACGGGGGCATCGAGCAGCAGCGCATCGAAAAAACCTTCCCCTTGACCGACTCGGTATCCGCCCCCGAAGGCCCGTTCAAGGTGCGTACCCTGTCAACGGCCGGCACCGTCACCGGTTACGTGTTCCAAAGCCAGGATGTGGTGGATATTCCGGCCTATTCGGGCAAGCCGATCAACACCCAGGTGATCCTCGACCCGGCGGGGGTGATCAAGGACGCCTATGTCCTGGAGCACCACGAACCGATCCTGCTGATCGGGATTCCCGAAGCAAAACTTCATGCCTTCAGTGCCAAATACAAGGACATCAAGGTCAGCCAGCGGGTGGTCGTCGGCCACTCCAGCGACCCGAATGCCGTCACCGTGGATGCCATCGCGGGGGCGACCGTCACGGCGATGGTGGTCAACGAGGCGATCATGCGCGCCGCCCACGAGGTGGCTGTATCGCTGAAACTGGTTGAGGACCAGACCGGCCACGCGCAGAAACCTGCCACCGTACGCCAGGACATTTTCGAAGCCGCCACCTGGGAGCAGCTGACCGGCAACGGCGCGATCCGCCGCCTGAACCTGACCCGTGGCCAGGTCGACGCCGCTTTCAAGGGCACCGAAGCCGAAGGCATCGACAACGCCAGTGCCGAACAGGTCGACGACACCTTCATCGAACTCTATGTCGCCGACCTGAACGCGCCGACCATCGGCCGCAACCTGCTGGGCGACAACCAGTACCGGTTTCTCATGCAGGAACTCAAGCCGGGCGAGCAGGCCATCGCCGTGCTGGGCCGTGGGCTGTTCTCCTACAAGGGTTCGGGTTATGTGCGCGGCGGGATCTTCGACCGGGTGCAACTGCGCCAGTTCGGCAACGTCATCAGCTTTCGCGACATGGACCATCAACGGCTCGACGACGTCTTCGCCGAGGGCATCCCCGAGTTCGATGAGATGTCGATTTTCCTCGTGCGTGAACCGGCCAGGTTCGATCCGGGAGCCGCCTGGACCCTGGAATTGCTGGTGCGCCGTCAGACCGGTCCGGTCAGCGGCACCTTCAGCAGTTTCGAACTGCCATACCAGATGCCCGAGCCTTACCTGGAACGGCCATTGCCCAGCGCCGAAGAATTGGCAGCCATCGAAGAAGCCGGCCGGCCGATGTGGGTGACCATCTGGTACCAGAAACAGTTCCAGATCATGGTGCTCGGCGTGGCGCTGCTGCTGCTGACGACGATTCTGTTCCTGCAGGACACCTTCACTCGCCGGCCGCACTTTCTGCATTGGCTGCGCCGCGGCTACCTGGTGTTTACCGTGGTGTTCATCGGCTGGTACGCCCTGGGGCAGCTGTCGGTGGTCAACGTGCTGACCTTCGTCCATGCCCTGTTCGAGAACTTCCGCTGGGAACTGTTTCTCACCGATCCGCTGATCTTCATGCTCTGGGTGTTCACCGCCGCCAGCATTCTGCTGTGGGGCCGTGGCGTGTTCTGCGGCTGGCTGTGCCCGTTCGGCGCCTTGCAGGAATTGATCAACGAAGCCGCGCGCAAGCTGAAGATTCCCCAAAATGAACTGCCGTTCGCGGTCCATGAGCGGCTGTGGGCGATCAAGTACATCATCCTGCTGGCGCTGTTCGGCGTCTCCCTGGAGTCGATGGCCACGGCCGAACTGTTCGCTGAAGTGGAACCCTTCAAGACCGCCATCACCTTAAGGTTCGACCGCCAGTGGTGGTTCGTGCTCTACGCGGTGGCGCTGCTGGTGATCAATATCTTCACGCGCAAAGTCTATTGCCGCTACATCTGCCCGTTGGGCGCGGCGCTGGCGATTCCCACCAAACTGCGGCTGTTCGACTGGCTCAAGCGCCGCAAGGAGTGCGGCGACCCTTGCCAGCTCTGCGCCAAAGAATGCGAGATCCAGGCAATCCATCCCGATGGCCGGATCAATGCCAACGAGTGCCACTACTGCCTCGATTGCCAGATGACCTGGAACAACGATCACAAATGCCCGCCGCTGATCAACAAACGCAAGAAACAACGCGGCAAGGCCGCACCGGTCAGCGCGCAACTCATACCTGTCGTGGAAGTGACGGCTGAACCCCGCGAATTCACGTCCCCTGTGACTGATTTTATTCCTCCAAGGAGCACCTCATGAACGACACAGAATCCACATTACCAGCCGAGGCAACGGAACCGACCGGCCTGAGCCGGCGTGGTTTCCTCGGCACCAGTGCAGTGACCGGTGCGGTGCTGGCCGGTGCCACGGCCATCGGCGGCGCAGTCTTCACTCGTGAATCCTGGGCGGCGGCAGCCAAGGAGTCGAAGTCGAAGATCCACGTGGGACCGGGGGATCTGGACGACTACTATGGTTTCTGGAGTGGCGGTCACCAGGGCGAGGTGCGGATCATGGGCATTCCGTCGATGCGTGAACTGTTGCGCATCCCGGTGTTCAACGTCGATTCCGCTACCGGCTGGGGCCTGACCAACGAAAGCAAGCGGATCATGGGCGACAGCGCCCACTTCCAGAACGGCGACTGCCACCACCCGCATTTGTCCATGACCGATGGCAAGTACGATGGCAAGTACCTGTTCATCAATGACAAGGCCAACAGCCGGGTCGCGCGCATCCGTCTGGATGTGATGAAGTGCGACAAGATGCTCACCGTGCCGAATGTGCAGGCCGTGCACGGTCTGCGCCTGCAGAAAATGCCCCACACAAAGTACGTGTTCGCCAACGCCGAGTTCGTGATTCCGCATCCTAATGACGGCAGCACCTTCGACCTGCAGGACAAAAACAGCTACACGATGTTCAACGCCATCGATGCCGAGAAGATGGAGATGGCCTTTCAGGTCATCGTTGACGGCAACCTGGACAACACCGATGCCGACTACACCGGCAAGTACGCGGCCTCGACCTGCTACAACTCGGAGAAGGCCTACGACCTCGGCGGCATGATGCGCAACGAGCGCGACTGGGTGGTGGTGTTCAACATCCCGCGCATCGAAGCGGCGATCAAGGCCGGCAAGTTCATCACCCTGGGCGACGCGAAAGTGCCGGTGGTCGACGGTCGAAAAACCGCAGGCAAGGACAGCGAATTCACCCGCTACATCCCGGTGCCGAAGAACCCTCACGGGATCAATATGACGCCCGATGGCAAGTATTTCATTGCTGCCGGCAAGCTTTCGCCGACCTGCACCATCATTGCCACCGCCAAGCTCGACGATCTGTTCAACGACAAGTTCAAGGACCCGCGCGAGGTGGTGGTCGGCGAGCCGGAACTGGGCCTGGGCCCGCTGCACACCACCTACGACGGTCGCGGCAACGCCTACACCACGCTGTTTATCGACAGCCAGGTGGTGAAGTGGAACGTGGAAGAAGCCGTTCGCGCCTACACCGGCGAGAAGGTCAACTACATCAAGCAGAAGCTCGATGTGCAGTACCAGCCGGGGCACAACCATGCATCGCTGACCGAAACCAGCGAGGCCGACGGCAAATGGCTGATGGTCCTGAGCAAATTCTCCAAGGACCGCTTCCTGCCGACCGGCCCGCTGCACCCGGAAAACGATCAGTTGATCGATATCTCCGGCGACGAGATGAAGCTGGTGCACGACGGCCCGGCCTTCGCCGAACCCCACGATTGCATCATGGCCCGCCGCGACCAGATCAAGACCAAGAAAATCTGGGACCGCAACGACCCGTTTTTTGCCGAAACCGTGGCCATCGCCGCCAAGGACGGGATCAAGCTGGAGACCGACAACAAGGTCATCCGCGACGGCAAGAAGGTCCGGGTCTACATGACCTCGATGGCCCCGGCCTACGGCTTGCCGGAGTTCACCGTCAAGCAGGGTGACGAAGTCACCGTGACCATCACCAACATCGACCAGATCGAAGACGTGACCCACGGTTTTGTCATGACCAATCACGGGGTGAGCATGGAGATCAGCCCGCAGCAGACGTCCTCGATCACCTTTGTCGCCGACAAACCGGGGTTGCACTGGTTCTACTGCAGCTGGTTCTGCCATGCGCTGCACATGGAAATGGTCGGCCGCATGCTGGTCGAGAAGGCCTGACGGTTGCCCATCGACAGGAGCGGGCCAATGACCTATTTCAAGCAAAGGTCGATGAAGGTCATTGCGCTGGCGCTCCTGTCCCTGGGCGGCAGCGCGCTGGCGGCGGTGCAACCCGTCACCAGCTTGCCGTTGAAGCAGGACGCCGGGCAACGCTGGCACCTGCCGGCGGGGGAGTACCGCGGCTCGTTCAGCGTCGATCAAACGATGCAGATTGTCTGTGAGCCGGGCGCGGTGTTCCAGGGCGAGGGGCAGGGCAACGGCCTGATCATCAGCGCCCCGGATGTCGGCATCGAGGGCTGCACCTTTCTCGACTGGGGGCACGACCTCACGGCCATGAACGCAGGGCTGTTCATCCAGCCCAAGGCCCGTGGCGCCGTGATCAAAAACAATCGCCTGCAAGGCCGGGGTTTCGGTATCTGGGTCGATGGCAACGGCGATGTGAGCCTGGTCGACAACCGCATCCAGGGTGATCCGACGGTGCGCTCCCAGGATCGCGGCAACGGTATCCATTTGTATGCGGTGCACGGGGCCAGGGTCATTGGCAACCAGGTCCGGGACACCCGCGACGGCATCTATATCGATACCTCCAACGGCAACCTGCTGCAGGGCAATACCCTGGAAGACCTGCGCTATGGCGTGCATTACATGTTCGCCAACGATAATCAACTGATCGGCAATACCACCCGCCGCACCCGTACCGGCTACGCCTTGATGCAAAGCCGCAAGCTCACGGTGATCGGCAATCGCTCCGAGCAGGATCAGAACTACGGCATCCTGATGAACTACATCACCTATTCAACCTTGCGCGACAACGTCGTCAGCGACGTGCGCGACGGTTCGACCGGCGACAGCATGATCAGCGGCGCCGAGGGCAAGGCGTTGTTCATCTACAACTCGCTGTTCAACAGCATCGAACACAATCGCTTCGAACACAGCGCCGTGGGCATCCACCTCACCGCCGGCTCCGAAGACAACCGCATCGCCGACAACGCCTTTGTCGGCAACCAGCGCCAGGTCAAGTACGTGGCCACCCGCTTGCAGGAATGGTCGGCGGATGGCCGGGGCAACTTCTGGAGCGATTACCTGGGCTGGGACCGCAACAACGATGGCCTGGGCGACATCGCCTACGAACCCAACGACAACGTCGACCGCCTGCTGTGGCTGTACCCGCAAGTGCGCCTGCTGATGAACAGCCCGGGTATCGAGTTGTTGCGCTGGGTCCAACGGGCCTTTCCGGTGATGAAGTCGCCGGGTGTGCAGGACAGTAATCCGCTGATGAAGTCACCCATTCAACCCCTGGCCCAGGAGCCTGCCGCATGAACGTCATCGACATCGAAGGTGTCAGCCAGCGCTACGGGCACAGCACCGTGCTGCATCAGCTGAACCTGAGCCTGGCCGAAGGGGAAGTGCTGGGCTTGTTCGGCCACAACGGCGCGGGCAAGACCACCTGCATGAAGCTGGTGCTGGGGTTGCTCCAGGCCAGCGCAGGGCAGGTCAGGGTGTTCGGCCGATTGCCCAGTGATCCCCACGTTCGACGCCTGCTGGGTTACTTGCCGGAGAACGTGACCTTTTATCCGCAGCTCAGTGGCCTGGAAACCTTGCGGCATTTCGCCCGACTCAAGGGCGCAGCGTTCACCCAGGTGGACGGGCTGCTCGAGGAAGTCGGACTGGCGGGCGTGGCGCATCGGCGGGTCAAGACCTATTCCAAGGGCATGCGTCAACGCCTGGGACTGGCGCAAGCCTTGCTCGGGGCGCCGCGCTTGCTTTTGCTCGACGAGCCAACCGTCGGCCTCGATCCGATCGCCACCCGGGACCTGTACCGATTGCTCGATCGCCTGCTCAGCAGGGCACCAGCGTGATTTTGTGTTCCCACGTGTTGCCCGGGGTCGAGGCGCATATCAACCGCGCGGCGATTCTGACCCAGGGCCGTCTGCTGGCCCTGGGCAGTCTGCACAGCCTGCGGGAGGAAGCCGGGCTGCCGACGTTGATTCGCGCCCACGGGCTCAAGCACGCCGGGCCCTTGCAGCAACGCTGGAACAATGCCGGGCATGTCACTCAACGCTGGGGCACGGAAGGTCTTGAAGTGGCTGCGCTCAATGGCAGCAAGCTCGGCCTGTTGCGCCAATTGCTCAAGCACGATGAACCGGCTGACGTGGAGATCGACCCACCGTCGCTGGAAGATATCTACCGCTTCTACATGGGCCGCGCGGCTGCAACAGCGACCGGGGAGGTGGTATGAACCCGATCTGGAACATGGCACGCAAGGAGTTCAACGACGGTCTGCGCAATCGCTGGCTGTTGGCGATCAGCTTGTTGTTCGCGGTGCTGGCGACCGGTATTGCCTGGTTGGGCGCCGCGGCGTCCGGGCAAGTGGGCTTTACCTCGGTGCCCGCGACATCGCCAGCCTGGCCAGCCTGGCGACCTTCCTGATGCCGTTGATTGCCTTGCTGCTGGCCTATGACGCCATCGTCGGCGAGGACGAGAGCGGCACCTTGCTGCTGTTACTGACGTATCCGCTGGGGCGCGGGCATATCCTGCTCGGCAAGTTCGTCGGCCACGGGTTGATCCTGGCACTGGCGACGTTGATCGGCTTCGGCTGCGCGATGCTGGCGATTGCGCTGCTGGTGGATGAGGTGGAACTGAGCCTGCTGCTCTGGGCCTTTGGTCGTTTCATGCTGTCGTCGACGTTGCTGGGCTGGGGCTTTCTCGGCCTGGCCTACGGGTTGAGCAGTGTGTCTGCGGAGAAGTCCACCGCCGCCGGGCTCGCCCTGGGGGTGTGGTTTTTCTTCGTGCTGGTGTTCGACCTGGCCCTGCTGGCGCTGCTGGTGCTCAGCGAAGGGCAGTTCAATCCGAAGATCCTGCCCTGGTTGTTGCTGCTCAATCCTGCGGACATCTATCGCCTGATCAACCTCTCTGGATTTGAACCCGGCGCCAATACCGCCGGGGTGCTGACCCTGGGCAGCGATTTGCCGATGCCGGGCGCGATGCTGTGGCTGTGTCTGTCGCTGTGGGTGGCGGCGCCGCTGGCCGCGGCCTGGCTGCTGTTCCGCCGTCGGGCGAGTTGATTTTCACTTTGAAATTCTGGAGTAATTGACGATGAGTGCGTTTTATCTGACGACGGTACGTGCCATGGCGGGCCTGATGGTCTGCCTGCTGTTGGCGGCCTGTGACAAGCCCGCACAAGCGTCCTTGAGTGAGGCCGCGGTAGCCTTTCACCCCAGCGATGAATGCCATGTCTGCGGGATGATCATCAATGGCTTCCCCGGGCCCAAGGGTGAAGTGGTCGAACGCAGCGGTGTCAGGAAATTCTGCTCCACGGCGGAAATGATCGGCTGGTGGTTGCAACCGGAAAACCAGCATCGCGCTGCCCGGTTGTATGTCCATGACATGGGCCGCAGTCCGTGGGACGCGCCGGATGACGCCCATCTGATCGATGCCAAAGACGCCTTTTACGTGGTCGGCATCTCGCTCAAGGGCGCGATGGGCGTGGTGTTGGCGTCCTTCTCCAGCCGCCAGGCTGCCGACAAGCTGGTGGCGGAACAGGGCGGGCGTGTGCTGCGCTTCAGCGAGATCGATCAGGCGCTGCTGCAGCAACAGTCCGCACCGGCGCACTCGAGCCATTGACCCGCTGCATCGCCCGGTTTCCCTGGTGAAAATCTGATCGCCGTCAAGTCGATATTGCTGCACTTGTTCAAAGATAGAGGCTGGCTACGTCCCCAGTGCTTGGCATCAGCGATGCCCAGGAGAACATGATGCAAACCGAGTTTCAGGATCGTCTGGCGGTGATCACCGGCGCCAGTTCCGGGATTGGCCTGGCGTTGTGCGCCGCGCTGTTGGCCCGTGGCGCCAAGGTGTTGGCAATGTCGCGTACCGCCGGTGAATTGCCGGCCTTGAAAGAGATACACGGTGATCGACTGCAATGGTGCGCCGGGGACGTCACCTTCCAGGACGACCTGCAGCAGTTGGCGCGGCGAGCCGCGGTACTGGGCCCGGTGGCCTGGCTGGTGCCCTGCGCGGGCATTGCGGAAATGGCCGACAGCCTGGACATGTCGTCCTTTCAGCGCCAGTGGGCGGTCAACGGTGCCGGGGCGTTGAACACCCTGGCGGCGTTACGCGGTGAACTGGCGAGCCCGGCTTCGGTGGTGTTTGTCAGTAGTTTCCTCACGGGTTCGAGCTTTCCCGGCCTGGCGGCCTACATTGCCGGCAAGGCCGCCCTGGCGGCGCAGGCGCGCACCCTGGCGGTGGAGTTCGCGCGGTATTACGTGCGCATCAATCTGGTCTCCCCTGGACCCACCGCCACCTCGATGTGGGACCACCTGGGGTTGAGTGAAAGGGAGCTCGACGACGTCGCCGACACTCTCGGCAAACGTCTGCTGCCCGGGCATTTTCTCGATGCATCGGCGGTGGCCAATGTGATTGTCTTCCAGCTGTCGCAAGGCGCCCGGGGGGTCTATGGCCAGGACTGGAAGGTCGACAATGGCTACACCTTGGGCTGAGCATCGCAGGCGGCGTGTCAGCCAACATCAATGTCGACTATCAGACCGCTTTCGCCGGCAAGCCGGCTCCTACAGTTAATCGGGGCGTACACGAATAGTGTGCTCGACCTGCAACCCTGCAGGAGCTGGCTTGCCAGCGAAGGCGGCGTGTCAGCCAACATCAATGCCGTATATCAGACCGTCTTCGCCGGCAAGCCGGGCTCCTACAGGTAATCGGGGTGTACACGAATAGTGTGCCAAGGCTTAATGCGACATCCCCTCGACAAACTCAATCTTGTTGCCCACGTTGTACTTGCCCGACGGCTTGTTCATCGGAATGCGTTTGATCTCCTTGAGGGTATTGCTGTCGTACACGATCAGCGCGCCGTCGGTGGCCCAGATGCTCAGCAGCAGGTAGCGACCATCGCGGGTGAACTCGACAAGGGCGGCGGTTTTGCCGGGCATCGGACCCAGGGCGCGGGCGATTTCCAGGGTCTGTTTGTCAATCAGGTGGATCGCATCGTTGTCGGGGCCGAAGAACACATCGGTCCAGGCATACCGTGAATTGACGTGGCCGCGCTAGACCACACTGACATGCAGGGATGCTCCTGTTGGCGAGGGGACATAGCGACCACCGCGCCGCGACGTGACGAACACCGGTTGGCCGGCGACCGGGATGACTGCAGTGCCAGTGCCGTGGGAGTCAGTTCGGGGCCCAGTCCGCCGGTCATGTGCAGCCCATGGCAGGCGCCACAGTCCAGGCTCGGCAGGTGTTTGAGTTGCGCCTGACACGTGGCGTCCGGTGTCGCAACCGCGGTGGTGCAAATGAGGAGGAGGGCCGCCACAATCACAGCGTGTCGATAGACCTTCATGACGCCCTCCAGGTGGTTATTTGAGCGTCAGTACCCAGGTCGCGAGAATTTTCGCTTCTTCATCCGTCACGGGGTTGGCGGGCATTGGCATCGGCCCCCAGTTGCCGGAGGTGCCGTTCTTGATGTGGCCTGCCAGGGTGTCCGCGGCTCCGGCCACGCCCGCATTCTTGGCCGCGACATCCTTGAGCGCGGGGCCCACCAGCTTGGTGTCGACGGTATGGCAGGCGGCGCAGGGTTTGCTCTTGAACAGCGTCGGCCCGTCCTCGGCAGCCATGGCCGGCTGCACGCTCAGCGCAGCGGTCAGGGCGAACAGTGAAAACAGTGTATTTTTCATGATGGTTCCTTGCATTGATGGAGCTCAATAGATGTCGTGTTGGGTGTTGTAGACGTTGAACTTCCCGGTGGGCGTGATCAGTCGTTTGTCCTTGATGACTGCTTTACTCACCGCCAGGACCAGTGACGAACACACTGTGGCGAGGGTCAGGGCAAACGTTCTTCTGTTGCTGATCAGCATTCCATTTCTCCTCAGGCAAGCCCTTTGCGATGTGCTGAAACGGCAGCGCAGAACGCAGGTTCTTAGTGCATTGCAAGGCTATGCCCAAGGGGCCAATGCTCGCTTGACGGCGATCAAGTTTGCCGGCCACACCCCTTGCCAGGTTGTCGCAGGGGCCCGTAGCGTGTGGCTTGAATCCGCTTTTGGAGCAGGCAGCCCATGGACCGAATCCCGTCTAGCGCACATCCGATCGAACCCTTCTATCAACCGCTGAATAATGAGGAGGCGCTGTTCGAACAAGCCTGGCGCCACGGCATGCCGGTGCTGATCAAAGGGCCGACGGGGTGCGGCAAGACCCGCTTCGTCCAGCACATGGCCCATCGGCTGCAACTGCCGCTGTATACCGTGGCCTGCCACGACGACCTGAGCGCCGCCGACCTGATCGGCCGCCATCTGATCGGCGCCCAGGGCACCTGGTGGCAGGACGGACCGTTGACCCGCGCGTGCGTGAAGGCGGTATTTGCTACCTGGACGAAGTGGTCGAGGCGCGCCAGGACACCGTGGTCGTCCTGCATCCCCTGGCCGACGATCGGCGCGAGCTGTTTCTGGAACGCACCGGCGAAGTGCTCAAGGCTCCGCCTTCTTTCATGCTGGTGGTGTCGTACAACCCCGGGTACCAGAACCTGCTCAAAGGCATGAAACCCAGCACCCGGCAACGCTTCGTGGCGATGCGCTTCGGCTACCCGCCGGTGGCCGATGAAGAGCGCATCGTCGCCAGGGAGGCCCAGGTGGACAACGCGCTGGCGGCGCAAGTGGTCAGGCTGGGCCAGGCGCTGCGTCGGCTCGACCAGCACGATCTGGAGGAAGTCGCCTCGACCCGCCTGCTGATTTTTACCGCGCGCATGATCCGCTCCGGCATGAGCCCGCGGGAAGCGTGCATGGCCTGCCTGGCCGAGCCGCTGAGCGATGATCCGCTGACCGTGGCAGCGCTGATGGGCGTGGTCGATGTCCACTTCGGCTGAGCTCACAGGGGTTAAGCGGGGCCATTTGCCGGGCGATCTGGCGATGTGGTTCTTCATCCTGGCCGAGTTGTCGGTGTTCGCCATCCTGATCCTGGCGTTCGCCGTGACCCAGGCCCTCAAGCCGCAGATGTTCAGTGACAGCCGGCTGTTGCTCGACACTTCTACCGGCCTGGCGATGACCCTGAGCCTGCTGACCGGCGGACTGTTCGCCGCGCTGGCCCAGGAACAGGTCAGGCGCTCACGATCCCGTCATGGCGCGGTCTACCTTCTGGCGGCGCTGCTCGCGGCCAGTGTCTATGTGCTGTTGAAGCTCACCGAGTACCACCACTTGCTGGGCTCGGGGCTGGGCATGGAGCACAACACCTTTTTCACCCTCTACTGGATCCTCACCGGGTTCCACTTTCTCCACGTAGTGCTCGGCATGGTCATCCTCGGCTGGCTGGCCGAGCGCTGCCGCCGTGGTTTGTACCACGCCGACAACCGCAGCGGCTTTGAATCCGGGGTGTTGTATTGGCACATGGTCGATCTGATCTGGGTCGTGCTGTTTCCGCTGGTCTACGTGTTGAGTTGACGAGGTGATCATGTCTGTATCCAGGGTTTTGCTCGTCTGCTGGGCGGCGTTGGCCGCGTTAAGCCTATGCACCGTGCTGCTGGGGCGTGCCGAGGGCACCCGGCTGTTGACGATCGCCATCCTGCTGGTGGCCGTCGGCAAGGCCTGGCTGATCGCCGACGGCTTCATGGAGATGCGTCACGCCCCGCGGCTGTGGCGCCGGTTGATGCTGAGCTGGGCGGTGGCCCTGGCGACCGTCGTAGGGCTGACGCTGGTGGAGTTCCGCTGAAGAAATACAATTCCAATGTGGGAGCGGGCTTGCTCGCTCCCACTTTGGATCTTCGTCAGCCATACGATCTATACCCGACCAAAACCATCTGCCTTTCTTGATCGCCATCAAGCAGTTTTCAACCCCTCGCTTCCTATCATGGACACGCCAAGCAAAGAGGAAGCGACCATGTCAGAGACCTTCACCAAAGGCATGGCCAGGAACATCTATTTTGGGGGGAGCGTGTTCTTCTTCCTGATATTCCTGGCCTTGACCTATCACACGGAACAGACCTTTCCAGAGCGCAGCAATGAGGCGCTATTAACCGAATCAGTCGAGCGCGGCAAGTTGGTCTGGGAGCAAAACAATTGCATCGGCTGCCACACGCTGCTGGGCGAGGGCGCCTACTTCGCGCCGGAACTGGGCAACGTGTACAAGCGGCGCGGCGGCGAGGCAGGCTTCAAACCCTTCCTGCATGCCTGGATGAAAATGCAGCCACTGGGCGTATCGGGCCGGCGCGCGATGCCGCAGTTCAAGTTGAGTGACCAGGAGGTGGATGACATCGCCGAGTTCCTCAAATGGACCTCGAACATCAACACCAATGGCTGGCCGCCAAACAAGGAGGGCTAAGCGATGAGCATTGCTAATCCGCATCTGAAATTCGCCTCGCAAGCCGTGGCCAAACCGTACTTCGTGTTTGCCCTGATCCTGTTTCTCGGTCAGATCCTGTTCGGTTTGATCATGGGCCTGCAATACGTGGTAGGGGACTTTCTCTTTCCGATCATCCCGTTCAACGTGGCGCGGATGGTCCACACCAACCTGCTGATCGTCTGGATACTGTTCGGCTTCATGGGAGCGGCCTACTACCTGATTCCGGAAGAGGCCGACCGCGAACTGCACAGTCCGAAACTGGCGATCATCCTGTTCTGGGTATTCGCCGCCGCGGGCGTGCTGACGATCCTCGGCTACCTGCTGGTGCCCTATGCCGGCCTGGCCAAGCTGACCCACAATGAACTGCTGCCAACCATGGGCCGGGAGTTCCTGGAGCAGCCGACCATCAGCAAGATGGGGATCGTGGTGGTGTGCCTGGGCTTCCTCTACAACATCGGCATGACCCTGCTCAAAGGCCGCAAGACTACCGTCAGCATGGTGATGATGACCGGGCTGATCGGGCTCGCGGTGTTCTTCCTGTTCTCCTTCTACAACCCCGGCAACCTGGCCCGCGACAAGTTCTACTGGTGGTGGGTGGTGCATCTTTGGGTAGAAGGCGTGTGGGAACTGATCATGGGGTCGATGCTGGCCTTCGTGTTGATCAAGATCACCGGCGTGGACCGCGAGGTCGTGGAGAAATGGCTGTATGTGATCATCGCCATGGCGTTGATAACAGGGATCATCGGCACGGGTCACCACTTCTTCTGGATCGGTGCGCCAGAGGTCTGGTTGTGGGTCGGCTCGATCTTCTCGGCACTCGAACCGCTGCCGTTCCTGGCGATGGTGATATTCGCCTTCAGCATGGTCAAGAACCGGCGCCGGGACCACCCGAACCGTGCGGCCACGCTGTGGGCCAAGGGCACCACGGTCACCGCGTTCTTCGGCGCTGGCGTCTGGGGTTTCCTGCATACCCTGGCACCGGTCAACTTCTACACCCATGGTTCGCAGTTGACGGCCGCTCACGGTCATCTGGCCTTCTACGGTGCCTACGCGATGATCGTGATGACTTTGATCAGCTACGCCATGCCGAAGCTGCGCGGGCTGGGCGAGGCGGCGGACGAGCGTTCGCAGCAACTGGAGATCTGGGGCTTCTGGCTGATGACCCTGTCGATGGTGATGATCACGCTGTTGCTCACCGCCGCCGGAGCCGTGCAGATCTACCTGCAACGCTGGCCGGTGGATGGGGTCGCGTTGCCGTTTATGGCCACTGTCGATCATCTGCAAGTGCTGTTCTGGGCCCGTCTGGGCGCCGGTCTCGGTTTCTTCGCAGGGCTGATCTGCTACCTGTTCAGCTTCAAGCGGCGGGTGCCGGTCGGGATCACCGCGGCTGCCGCATCCGCTGTTCGTCCGTGAGTCGATAACAACCTGAAGGAGGGCGGCCCGGCTGGTACAGCGGGCCGTTTTACATGGGTTTGCAGAGGAAAAAAACCATGGCCTTTACCGTCGAACTGGAAGAGTGGGTCGGCAGTGTCTGGCATCGCTTCATCACCCGGCGCGCCAGCCCGGACTTCCCCGAAGCGCGGGTCGAACTGGCCAGCCGGCAACGTCCACTGGCAGTGTTGTTTCGCGCCATGGGCGGTGCCAATGGCATCGGTGTCGAAGCCGCCAGCGACCGCGAGCTGCTGCTGCGGCGCAACGTATTGCAGCAGATCGCCGGTACCTGCAAGCAGGTGCCACTGGCGTGGTGCGACGCGGCCAACCTGCGGCTGCCGTCGAGTCTTGCGGTGTTTCCCGAAGCGGCACTGAACGAGGAACTCTATCGCTGGCTCGCCTTGCTGGCGGCGCAGTCCGGCCCCATGCGCCACTGGGGGCAAGACAATCAACGCTGGACGCAACAGCTGTTGCGGCGTTATCCCGCGTTGCGAGCGCGTTACAAGCGCCTGGTCGATGCCCATCTGCCACTGCGCCCGGATCCGGCGACGCTGAACCCCGGCGAAGCCGCGCTGGAACGGGCGTTATGCCAGGCGTTGCGCGAGCCCGGCAGCGTCGAGCACTTTCCCCGCAGCGAACGGGCGGCCTGGCCGCTGCCGTGTGGGCGTACCCGCCGCAAAACCTCGCCAGCCCCCAGGCTGCCGACCTAGGTGACGAGTCGGAAGAATCGCTGACGACTCCGCCCGGTGAGCACAAAGGCGCAAGCAAACGCGCCAAGCGCATCGATGAAGGCACTCGCGACGGCGGGTTGTTGATCGTGCGCCTGGAGAACCTGTTCAGCTGGACCGAACATGTGGACCTGGATCGCTGGTCGGACGACAGCGACAACCCGGACGCGGCCAGGGTCGCCGAAGACCTGGACGAATTGAGCCTGTCGCGCACCCGTCTGCGCAAGGGCGGCGGCCTCAAGCTGCACCTGGATTTGCCGCCGGCGGATGTCGACGACATTCCCCTGGGCGAGGGCATCAAGTTGCCGGAATGGGACTATCGCAAACAGCAGTTGCAGGACGCCTTCGTCAACCTGCAAATGATGGTGCCCCGGGACTGTGAGGCACAGCCGCTGCCGCCACGGCTCAAGGCCTCGGCGCATCGTTTGCGGCGCCAGTTCGAGCATCTGCGCAATGACCGCCAGTGGTTACGCCAGCAACCCCAGGGCTCGGAACTGGACCTGCAGGCCTGGCTGGATTACCACGTCGAGCGCGAGCATGGCCAGTGTGCCGAACGCGGTCTGTTCATGGAGCAGCGCCAGACCCGCCGCGACCTGGCGTGCCTGTTGCTGGCCGACGTCTCGATGTCGACCGACGCGCACCTGAACGATGAACATCGGGTGATCGATGTGATCCGTGACACGCTGCTGCTGTTCGGCGAAACCCTGTCGGTGCTGGGTGATGATTTCGCCCTGTACGGGTTTTCCTCGCTGCGTCGCCACCAGGTACGGATGCAGGAACTCAAGTCCTTCACCCAGCGTTACGACGACAACACCCGCGGTCGCATCCAGGGGCTCAAGCCGGGTTACTACACGCGCATGGGCGCGGCCATACGCCAGGCCGCGCAACTGCTGGGCAAGAGCAAGCGCCGCAGCAAACTGTTGCTGCTGCTGACCGATGGCAAACCGAACGATCTGGATTTATACGAGGGGCGCTACGGTGTCGAGGACACCCGTGAGGCGGTGCTGGAAGCGCGGCGCCAGGGGTTGACACCGTTCTGTATCACGATTGATCGCGAAGCCGGGGATTACCTGCCGTACATGTTCGGCGCCAATGGCTATACCTTGATCCGCCAGCCGGAACAGCTACCCCTGCGGTTGCCGCAGTTGTACCGCCAGCTGACTCAACCTTGAGCCCCGGCTTGAGCAACGCAGCATCAGCCGGTGCTGCGCGGCAACCAGAAAAACATCGCCACGCAGAAGAGCGTCAGGCCCACGCAAAACCACATGAACCGGCGCTGCCGGCGTTCTGCGGCGTGGCCGGCCAAGGCTGGCAGGGGCATGCCGCATCGGCGGCATTCGGTTTCTCCAGAGGGGTTGGCGTGTTGGCAATACAGGCAGACGGGCAGGTCACTCACTCGAACTGTTCCAGGCGCAGAAGGATCGAGAATGGCGATCTGTCGGCCGTCCTGGGTGATGATGTTTTCATCGATCAGGCGGCGGATGATCCGCGAAAAGGTTTCCGGCTGGATCGACAGATGCCCGGCAATCAGCTGCTTGGCCATCGGCAGTTCGAACTGGCTGTTAACGGTCTGCTGACGCACCAGCTGCGTCAGCAGATAGCGCACCGACCCGGTGGGTGCGTTTTTCAGGGACAGGGTTTCGATTTCGTTGACCCGCTGATGCAGGCGTACACACAGCTTGCCCAGCAGCGCAAAGGTCAGTCGGCTGTTGCTTTGCAGCAGGCGCATGTAGGTGTTGTTGGATAACCGGTACAACTGGGTGGGGCAGATCGCTTCGGCCGAGGCGACATAATTGGGGGTGTCCATCAGCATCATCGCCTCGGCGAAGGTTTGCCGATCGCCGATGACCTCGAACACCTTCTCCTGCCCGTCGGGCGTCAGGCGGTAGATCTTCACCGCGCCGGCGATCACGAAGTAGAACGAATCTGCCGGCTCACCCTGGCGGAACAGCGGTTCGCCCTTGTCGATGCTCAGCAAGTGGCTGGTACTCATCAATTCATCCAGCTGTTCTTCGTTCAACGGCTCGAACAAATGATGACTGCGCAGAATCTGGTGATGGACGCGGTGAAGCACCATGGGAATTCATCCTGAGAAATGAAGGAGGAGGGCAATCAAGTCAGACGAGGCCCAGGGAAACGCCGCTGGCCAGCGCCAGGACCGAGGTCAACACCACAAACCAGGCCAAGGGCTGGATGACTTTTTTCATGACGACTCCAAGGGGAGGTTTCTTTGATGTGCAAACGTTTGAGCAAGACCCGGGCCATAGGCGCAAGCCCTTGTTTATTAGGGTAGTCAAGGATTAGGGTGAAAAAGACCATGGGCATCAGGGTACTTAAAACCCTGTAATGGTCATTTATACCCTGAGTCGGATCACCCTGTGGCGAGGGAACTGCGCCTGGCTGTCGATCTGCACCTGGGGCACGCCCCTTGCACACTTGATCTGCGACAACGGTAATTGATCGCCAATACCCGATGATTGCCCCCGGACTTACCTCGACGAGTGCAGGTTGGCGTCAGGTCAGCAGCAAGGTAAAGGAGTGGCTTTATGCAAGTAATTGACCGCCGCAAAGCGATGGCTACTGCGCCGCTGTTACGACTGGCCTTTCGGCCATTTTTCCTCGCCGGCTGCCTGTTGGCCGTGCTGGCCATTCCGCTGTGGCTGGCAGCCTTCAGTGGTTCGGTGGCCGACTGGCAACCCGCCGGAGGTTGGCTGGGCTGGCATCGACATGAATTGCTGTTCGGTTTCGGCCTGGCGATTATCGCCGGCTTCCTGCTGACGGCCGTACAGACCTGGACCGGCCGCCCCGGCATCAGCGGCGCACCGCTGGCGGCGCTGGCACTGCTGTGGTTATTGGCGCGAGTGGCGTGGCTGGTCAACGCACCCTGGCCGGTACTGGCGTTGCTGGAATTGGCATTCCCGCTGGCGGTGGCCGCGCTCATGGGATTCACCCTGTGGCAGGTGCGGCAGAAACGTAACTACCCGATTGCCGTGGTACTGCTGTTATTGGCGGCGGCCGACGGCTTGTCCCTGTACGGCCTGCTAGAAGGTCATGAAGGCTGGCAGCGTCAAGGCGTGCTGACCGGCCTTTGGCTGGTGGCGGCGATGATGGGCTTGATCGGCGGGCGCGTGATTCCGTTCTTCATTCAGCGCGGCCTCGGCAAGGTTGAAGGCGTTACCCCCTGGCCGTGGCTGGATTGGCTGCTGCTGATCGGTTCGCCCCTGGTGGCGTTGTCCTATGCCGCGGGATTCTCTCTTGAGCCCAATCTGTGGGTGGGCCTGTTGTTCGCCGTGTTGGCAGCAGGGCATCTGGTGCGGCTGGTGCGCTGGCATGATCGCGCCCTCTGGCACGTGCCGTTGCTGTGGTCGTTGTACCTGGCGTATGGCTGGTTGGCGGTGGCCTGTCTGGGCATGGCGCTGTGGCATTTTGGCGTACCGGTCAATTCGAGCCTGGCGGTGCATTGCCTGACCATCGGCGCCATGGGCGGCCTGGTACTGGCGATGATCGCGCGGGTCAGCCTGGGGCATACCGGCCGCGCGCTGGAGCCGCCACAGGGCATGACCCTGGCGTTCATTCTGCTCAACCTGGCCTGTCTGAGCCGGGTCGTGTTGGTCCTGTTCTTTCCCCTGCCTGCGTTGTGGCTGGCCGGCGTGTGTTGGGCGTTGGCGTTTGCGCTATACGCCTGGCGTTATGGGCCGATGCTGCTGCGGGCCCGGGTCGACGGTCATCCGGGATAAGCAAACGAACTGATGGAGGCTGCCGGTGATGTATCCCTTTTTACTGGTCACCCACTTGCTGGCGGCGATTGCCTTCATCGGCACGCTGTTTTTCGAAGTGGTGATCTGGCACCGCGCCCGCCAGCAGTTGGCGGATACCGCGCAAACGAGCGCAGACCAAGCGATTGCAGTGCGTTCACGCAAGGTGCTGCATGGCGTGGTGGTGCTGTTGTATGGCGCCGGCATCAGCCTGGCATGGCAGCATCGTGGGGTCTTGAGTCAGCCGCTGGCCAGCAGCTTTGGCACGTTGCTGAGCCTGAAGATCGTGTTGGCCCTGAGCATCATCGGCCATTACCTGTTGCTGGCGTACTGGCTGAAAAGCGCGCGGCTGACGGTTAGCCGTGCGAGCTGGATTCGCCGTAGCATCCTTGGGCACATGGTGATGATCGTGATCCTGGCCAAGGCGATGTTCTATTGGCAGGGTTGATCACGCTGGAAAACGTGTGGGTCAGTTCATACTGTAGGAGCGAGCTTGCTCGCGATGGTCGTTAACGATAACGCGTGTTTACTGGTTAAACGCGGCGCTCTTGAGTCCATCGCGAGCAAGCTCGCTCCTACAATTACGGCAAGCCGGCGAATGCGGCGTCATTGATTGTCGATCAATGACGGGGTTTGAGGGCGTTGATGAACAGCACGTTGTTTTCCAGATGGATGTGTTGCATCAGGTCGTCCTTGAACTCCAGCAACCCGCGATAGAGCGCGCGCCAGGTGTTACAGGCATCGACCGGCGGGATGATGTGGTTGGTCAGGAGTAGCAGCTGGTCCAGCGCCTGGCCATGTTGATCATGTTCGAAGCGCAGCACCTGGATCGGTGGCGCGGCCTGCGGGCCGATGCCCTGTTGCAGCATCGGGAACAGCACCTGCTCTTCCTTGAGCATGTGCCCTTCGAGTTCCTGTTGCATGTCGGTCAGCAGATCGGCCAGGCCATTGGGGCAGCTGCTGCGGGCACCGTGGACCTGCTCGACCCGACGGGCGAGGCGGATCAGTTCCGGCAGTTGCTCGCGATGGCGGGCGTGATAGCGCGCCAGGAGGTGGGCGATCAACGTCTCCGACGGTTCGTTGCGCCAGTCGTGCTGGGTGTCGCCGGCGTCTTGCAGGTCGTGCAGGGCATCGGCGATCAGCAGCGGATCGAGGTCCTTGCCGAGGGCCGCTTCGCGCAGGCTTTTATGCCCGCCGCAACAGAAGTCCAGTTTGAAGTTGTGAAAGATCCGGGTGGCGCCGGGAATGTCGCAGGCCAGTTGGCCGAGGCTTTGTTCCAATAGGGTCTGGCTCATCAGGGTTCCTTGTGTGGATTTCAACGGTTCCCCAGGCTCATTGCACCCCGCATGCCATAGTTAACTGATTGAAAAACATCGATGTTTTTTTAGTTGTGGTGATAGTTACCCTGACGCTTTAGGGTGAATCCAACCAAAGAGGGTACTTACTACCATGTTGCGTGAAAGCCTGGCGGCCGACCTGATTGTCGAGTTGCCCAATGCCGTGCGGTTGCAACGACTGGTCCAGACCCTGCGCGAATACTTCAACAGTGGCGCGGTGGGAATGCTGCGCCTGGATGACGACAGCCTCCGGCCGGTGGCGACCGTGGGGCTGGTGCATGAAGCCCTGGGGCGGCGCTTCGTCATTGCCCAGCATCCCCGGCTGGCGGCGATCATGGCGTCCCGCGAGCCGGTCTGGTTCGAGCCCGACAGCCGCCTGCCGGATCCTTACGACGGCTTGCTCGACGGCCACGTCGGCGAACCGTTGCCGGTGCATGACTGCATGGGCGTAAGCCTGTACGTGGAAGGGCGGATCTGGGGGGCGATCACCCTCGATGCGCTGCAACGCCGGAACCTTCGACAGTCAGGCCCGGGAGGAACTCAAGCGCTGCACCCTGCAGATCGAGGCCGCCGTACGGGTGACCCGACTCGAGCAGGAAAACCGCAGCTTGCGTTTGTCCCGCAGCGATACCCAGGACTTTCGCATGCCCGTCGAGGAGGGCGAGATCCTCGGTCAGAGCGAGGTCTTGCATCAGCTGCTCAATGAGCTGGATGTGCTGGCTGATTCCGAACTGCCGGTGTTGCTGTTGGGCGAGACGGGTGTCGGCAAAGAGCTGTTCGCCCGCCGCTTGCACCGGCTTTCACGGCGCAGCCACAAGCCGCTGATCCAGGTCAATTGCGCCGCCTTGCCGGAGTCGCTGGCGGAGAGTGAATTGTTCGGCCATGTCAAAGGCGCCTTTTCCGGCGCCACCAGTGACCGCGCCGGACGCTTCGATGCGGCCAACGGCGGCACGCTGTTTCTCGACGAAGTCGGTGAATTGCCCTTGGCGGTGCAGGCGAAGTTGTTGCGTACGTTGCAAAATGGCGAGATCCAGCGCCTGGGCGCCGACAAGCCGTTGCACGTCGATGTGCGCATCATCGCCGCCACCAACCGGCACCTGCCGGACAGCATTCGCGAAGGTCTGTTCCGGGCCGACCTGTATCACCGGCTCTCGGTGTACCCGGTGCCGATTCCGCCCCTGCGCGAGCGGGGCAACGATGTGTTGATGCTGGCCGGGCATTTCCTCGAGCTAAACCGGGCGCGGCTCGGCCTGCGCGGCTTGCGCCTGTCGCCGCCGGCCGAGCGCGCGCTGCTGGCGTACACCTGGCCAGGCAACGTGCGGGAACTGGAGCACGTGATCAGTCGCGCCGCGTTGAAGCAACTGAGTCGCGGCAGCAGTCGCACCTTGATCATGACGCTGGAGCCGGAACTTCTCGATCTCGACAGTGCAATGGGTGCGCCGGGGGTAGTGGTCGAGCCAAATGAGCAAGTGATGGCGGATGCGCCGTTCCAGCCCCTGGGGGAAGCCGTCGACGATTACCAACGCAAGAAAATCCTCCAGGCCCTGGCCCTGTCCGGGGAAAACTGGGCCAGTGCCGCGCGGATCCTGGAAGTCGATCCGAGCAATCTGCACAAACTGGCGCGGCGCCTGCGGCTCAAGTAATCGACAGTGTTGATGGCGGTCAAGGAGGTTTGACGCGGTGCCTCGCACACTGCGCAGAACCCACCGGAGATCAACGCCATGCCCCTGTCCCTGGCTCAACTGCGCCGTAACTACACCCTTCATGGCCTGCAAGACGAAGCGGCGCTGGAGGATCCGCTGGCGATGTTCCGACAATGGCTGCAACAGGCCCGCGACACCGAGAGCGCGCCGGTCGAGGCCAACAGCATGGTGCTGGCGACGGTCGACAGCGACGGCCGGCCGCACTGCCGGGTGCTGCTGCTCAAGGGGCTGAGCGATGAAGGCTTCACTTTTTTCGGCAATTACCAGAGCGACAAAGGGCAACAACTGGCGGCCAACCCCCATGCCGCGATGACGTTTTTCTGGCCGGGACTGGAACGGCAGGTGCGCATCGAAGGCCAGGTGTCCAGGCTCGACCCGCAGCTCTCTGACACGTACTTCGATTCCCGCCCGGTGGCCAGCCGCCTCGGCGCCTGGGCTTCACCGCAAAGCCGGCCGCTGGCGAGTCGCGCAGCCCTTGAATCCATGCTCGCGCACACCATCAAACGCTTCGTCGGCCACAGCATCCGGCGTCCTGAGCATTGGGGCGGCTACTGCCTGCAGCCGGACCGGCTGGAGTTCTGGCAGGGCCGCGCCGATCGGTTGCATGACCGGCTTGATTACCGGTCGCGTGATGGCGTGTGGCAACGGACCCGTTTGGCGCCTTGAGCTCCTTCGCGCAAAACGTGTAGCAATGAGGGACCTGTGGGAGCGAGCAAGCCCGTTCCCACAGGTGTTGTGCCTGACGCATTATCCGTATTGCCCTGTGGAGGTACCTCCAACGAGGAATAGGCCCGCTCGCCATTCCGGTTCAGGCTTCGGGCCATACCCTCATCTACGGGAAGACCTGGACATGGCCCACCTGGCGCAACGCACTTTCGCCCCCCTGAACATCGCCGTGCTGACCATCAGCGATACGCGCACCGTCGAGACCGACACCTCGGGACAGACCCTGACCGATTTGCTGCAAACCGCCGGGCACGTGTTGATCGACCGCGACCTGGTCAAGGACGACATTTATCAGATCCGCGCCAAGGTCTCCCAGTGGATCGCCGACCCTCGGGTGCAAGTGATCCTGATGACCGGTGGCACCGGCTTCACCACCCGCGACAACACGCCACAAGCGGTGCTGCCGTTGCTGGACAAGCATGTGGAAGGCTTCGGTGAACTGTTCCGCCAGGTGTCCCTGGCGGAGATCGGCATGTCCAGCCTGCAGTCCCGGGCATTGGCCGGGATGAGCAATGGCGTGCTGGTGTGCTGCGTGCCGGGTTCGCCGGGCGCGTGTCGAACCGCCTGGAACCAGATCCTGCTCGAACAGCTGGACAGCCGCACCGGCCCGTGCAATTTCGCTCCGCATTTGAAAGCGCAAGCTCAGCGGGCCATCGATGCCTGCGAGACACGCTCATGACCGGCCGGGTGTGCGACCTCGGCAATCTGATGCCGGTGGATGAGGCCATCAGCCGTCTGCTGGATCAGGCACCACCGCCGCCCCTGGCGCAAAAGATCGGCCTGGATCAAGCGTTGGGGCGGGTGCTGGCGGCGGACATTCATTCCCCTGTCAACCTGCCGGCTTGGGACAACAGCGCCATGGACGGGTACGCCCTGAGGGCCGCTGACCTGCCACCGGACGGTGGCTATTTGTCGATTGGCGGACGAATCGCGGCGGGTGATCCGGCGTGCTCGCCCTTGCTCGCGCAGCAGGCGGTGCAGATCTTTACCGGTGCGCCATTGCCTCCGGGTGCCGACACCGTGGTGCCGCAGGAGCGCTGCCGGATCGATGGCGAACGCGTCTGGTTTCCGCCCGTAAGCGCTGGCGATCACGTGCGCAAGGAAGGAGAGGAAGTCCGCCGCGGTGATCTGTTGCTCCAGGCCGGCAAGCGCCTGCGTGCCCAGGAAGTGGGCTTGCTCGCCGGTGCCGGTGTCGCACGGGTCGAAGTCTATCGGCCGCTGCAGGTGTGCCTGCTCAGCAGCGGCAATGAACTGCGTGAGCCCGGCGAGTCCTTGGCGCCGGGGCAGATCTACAACAGCAATCGCCATTGCCTGGCCGCGTTATTGCGCGGCTGGGGCGTCGAGGTGCACGACTATGGCGTCATGGCCGATGAGTTGGCGGCCAGTCGGCATGCCTTGAGCCTGGCGTCCTCGGAGTGCGACCTGCTGTTGAGTTCCGGTGGCGTCTCGGTCGGTGAGGAAGACCATCTCAAGCAGGCCATCGAGGAACTCGGCAGCCTGGATTTCTGGCGGCTGGCCATTCAACCGGGTAAGCCACTGGCCTTTGGCGAGTTGGCCGGCAAACCCTGGATCGGCATGCCGGGCAATCCGTCGGCGGCGCTGATTACCGCGTTGGTGGTGGTGCGTCCGTTCCTGCTCAGGGCCCAGGGCGTGAAAGACGTGTTGCCGGTGCCATTGGCCGTGCCCGCCGGGTTCGACTGGTTGCAGCGCAACAAGCGTCGGCAGTATCTGCGGGCTCGGCTGACCCCAGGCGCTGATGGCCAGTTGAGCCTGGCGCTGCACCCGCAGCAAAGCTCGGCGATGTTGACGGCCGCCTGTTGGGCCGATGGGTTGGCGGTGATCGAGTGCGAACAGCAAGTGCTAAAGCACGACAACGTGATGTTCCTGTCCTTCGCCGACCTGTTGCATTGAGGGCAATTGATTGCCGTCAAGGCCATGCCTGCCGGTCTCGCTAGACTGGCAGCGCCTTTTTCGCCCGGTGCGCCACAGGCGTCGATGGACGGGCGAGACGCGATTTCCCATGAGGATTACCCATGCAACTGGTCTGCCCGGCAGGCAACCTGCCTGCGCTGAAAGCGGCGGTGCGCCAAGGCGCCGATGCCGTCTATGTCGGCTTTCGCGATGACACCAATGCCCGGCATTTCGCCGGGCTGAACATGGACGACAAGCAGTTCGACGCTGCGGTCGCCCACATCCGCCAGCATCAGCGCAAGCTCTACGTCGCGGTGAACACCTACCCGCAGCCCAAGGGCTGGGAGCGCTGGCAACGGGCAGTGGATCGGGCCGCGGATTTCGGCGTCGACGCGTTGATTGCCGCCGACCCCGGGGTGCTCAACTATGCCAGCCAGCGCCATCCGCAACTGGCGTTGCACCTGTCGGTCCAGGGCTCGGCGACCCATGCCGCGGCGCTGCAGTTCTATGCGCAACGCTACGGCATCCGGCGCGCGGTGCTGCCACGGGTGTTATCCCTGGGCGCAGGTGCGCCAGGTCGCCGCCAGCAGCCCGGTGCCCATCGAAGTCTTTGGCTTCGGCAGCCTGTGCATTATGGCTGAAGGCCGTTGCCATCTGTCTTCCTACATTACCGGCGAGTCGCCGAACCTGTGCGGCGTCTGTTCGCCAGCCAAGGCGGTGCGCTGGAGCGACGACGCCGAAGGGCTTGAGCGGCGCGACTCAGTGAAGTGCTGATCGATCGCTACACCCCCGATGAACCGGCCGGTTACCCGACCTTGTGCAAGGGCCGTTTTCTGGTTGGCGGTAAACGCTTTCATGCGCTGGAGGAGCCCACCAGCCTCGACACCCTGGACTTGCTGCCGGAGTTGACGGCCATCGGCGTCGAGGCGGTCAAAATCGAGGGCCGGCAACGCAGTCCGGCCTATGTCGAGCAAGTCACCCGCGTCTGGCGCGCAGCACTGGATGCCCATCGTGGCTCGCCGGGCAGTTTTCGGGTCAAGGAGGAATGGCGTCGGGTGCTGGCCGGTTTGTCCGAAGGCAGCCAGACCACCCTGGGTGCTTACCATCGATCATGGCAATGAGGGAGGCGAGATGAAGCTCAGCCTTGGACCGGTCCTGTTTTATTGGGACAAAGAGCAACTCAGCAACTTTTACGCCGAGATGTCGGCCTTGCCCCTGGATGTGATTTACCTGGGGGAAACCGTGTGCTCCAAACGCCGGTCCTTTTCTCTGGATCAATGGCTGGGGCTGGGACGCGAGTTACAGGAATGCAGCCAGGCACAGTTGGTGATCTCCAGCCTGACACTGATCGAAGCGGCCTCCGAACTGTCCAGCCTGCGCCGGCTCTGCGACAACGGTCAATTGCTGGTGGAGGCCAACGACATGGGCGCGGTGCAGCTCCTCGCCGAGCGCAAGTTGCCGTTCGTGGGCGGTCCGGCGCTGAATTTGTACAACGGTCATGCGTTGGCGCAACTGTTGGACAGCGGCATGATCCGTTGGGTACCGCCGGTGGAATGCTCGGCGGCGCTGATTGGCGATGTGCTTGGCCAGGTGCGGGAACTGGGGCGTGAGGTGCCGGAAGTCGAGATCTTCGCCTATGGACATTTGCCCTTGGCCTATTCCGCACGCTGCTTCACGGCTCGGGCGGAAAACAAGCCCAAGGACGACTGCCAGTTTTGCTGCATCAACTACCCCGATGGCCTGGCGTTGACCAGTCAGGAAGGGCAGGCGTTGTTCACCATCAACGGCATTCAAACGATGTCGGCCGAGGTGACCAATCTGCTGGCGGATTACGCCGGGCTGGTGGCCTGCGGTGCCGATCTGTTGCGCCTGAGCCCCCGGGCTGAAGGCATGGCCGAGGTGGTTGCCGCCTACCAACGGGTTCGCCTCGGTGAGACTCCACCGCTGTACGTCGACGGTTGCAACGGCTACTGGCATGGCCAGGCCGGCATGTTGCGCGTCGAGGAGGTTGGCCTGTGTTGAATCGAAAAAAATGGCTGTTGAAGGGTGCCGACCGCTTGTTGCCGCTGGTGCGTCGAGTGCCCTTTGCGGTGCAGCGCCTGGCGTTGCAGCAGGCGCTCAATCGCTGCCTCGCCGAGCCGTTACGCGATGGCGAATTTGAAGTGTTACGCGGGCGTTGGCTATGCCTGCGGATCCCGGACCTGGGTTTGTCCTGGAACTTGACCCTCGGCCGTCAGGGTTTGCAGATTGCCGAGCGCGCCACGGCACACGTGACCATCAGCGGTAACTGGCGTGAGTTTCTGCTGCTGGCCAGCCGCCAGGAAGACCCGGACACGCTGTTCTTTCGCCGGCGCCTGGTGATCGAGGGCGATACCGAACTGGGACTGGCGCTGAAGAACCTGATCGACAGCCTGGATCCTGACGTATTGCCTGTGTGGTTGTGGCGCAATCTGGAACGGGCGGGGAAGGGCTTGGCGGCAGGATAACAACACAGATCATGTAGGAGCTGGCTTGTCGGATCGCCGCACCGGCATCGAAGGCGGCTCAAGCCTTACAGCGCCCATGAAGACGCCTTCGCCGGCAAGCCGGCTCCTACAGGTTTTAACGTGTCCACCATTCAGCGGTTCGCAGCCGATCCTGTAGGAGCTGGCTTGCCAGCGAAAGCGGCCTTGAGCCTTGCAGCGCCCATGAAGACGCCTTCGCCGGCAAGCCGGCTCCTACATTTAGATTTACGTTGTCCCTTAGGCCATCGTTTCCTGGCGGTTTTCTTCCTGAAGGGCATCAGTGGCAATCAACTGCCTGATCGCTTCAAACAACTCATCCCCCTGCGCCTGCGTGCAGTCTTCGCCATTGCGTTTGCGCAGGCCGTGTTGGTTGAGGATCAGGTGCACATCCGCGTGCAGTCCATGCTGTTTCAGGCAGTTCTCGACACATTCCAGCGCACAACCGTCCAGCGCGAAAATCCGCCGCCCCGAGCTCGCCTTGTTGACCAGCGCCGCCACATGCCCGCCAACCCCGACGATGCAGGACATTTCCGCCAGGCCGCTGCGATCCAGACGCACGGCCAGGGTATTGGCCAGCTGGGCAACATTGGAACAGCCTGAGCAGGCGTAAACCAGAGGCAAGGTTGAACGGGGCATAAGCGCTCTCCATGGATGGACCTGTTCAGTGTGCAAGGCCGGTGGTATTGCGCATTGACTGCGGTCAATTCCGTCTATTGGAAGGCCGCGAGATCCTCTTCGGCGAGGATGCTGATATTGCGCCGTTCCATGGCGATCAGGCCACTGTCCACCAGGCGGTGCAAAATTCGCGAAAAGGTTTCCGGTTGAATACCCAGCTTCGAGGCCACCAGGCGTTTGGAGACCTGCAAGACAATCCGGTTGGTGAGCGGGTTGCGCTCCTGGAACAGGAAATGGATCACCCGCCGGCTCGCGCTGGCCATGGTCAAGGTATCGATATCGCGCAAACGCAGGTGCAGGTGCACGCTCATGCTCGCCAGGATCGCCAGGCAAACTTTCGGCTGGTCCTCCAGAGCGTTGCGATAATGGCTGCCCTCGATGCTCACCAGCACGCTGTCCTTGAGCGCCGTGGCGCTCACCGGGTACAGCCGGGCCTGGCTGAACAGCAAGGCTTCGGCAAACGTCTGGCCGGGCTGAATGATTTCCACCAGGTTTTCCTGGCCTTCACCGGTGAGCCGGTACAGCTTGATCTGCCCGCTGACCAACAGGAAAAAGCGCTTGGCCGGATCCCCTTGGTGCATGAGCGTGCTGTGGCAACTCAGACGCTTGAGCATCGCCAGCCCGCAGACTTCCTCGAAGACTTTCTCCGGCAGTTGGCTGAACAAATGGTGTCGGCGCAACGTTAAAACGATGGAAGGGTGGGTCAGCATGGCGTACCTCCGCTGACGATCATAGTAAAGAACACGAGGCAATTGCCCCATGCCTCTGCAGGTCTACCTCGAAAGAGGCATGCCCTTCAGCCCGCACTGCGCAAGTGCTCCATGGCCCACACCGCCGCCTCGACCCGCGAACGCAAGCCGAGTTTATGCAGCAGGTTCTTGACGTGAACCTTGACCGTACCTTCGGTAATGCCCAGCTTGTGCCCGATGACCTTGTTGCTGAAGCCGCTGGCGATGGTTTTCAGTACCTGGCGTTCACGTTCGGTCAGTTCCACCACGGTTTGGCGTTGCGGTGAGCGCAGTGCCTGGGCCATGACCTGGGTCAGGCCCGGGCTGATCACCAATACACCGTTCAAGGCATCGCGGATGTACTGAATCAGGAGTTCGGGTTCCATGTCCTTGAGCAGGTAGCCGTCGGCATCCAGGCGCAGTGCGTCGCGAATATCGTCTTCGGCGTCCGAGACCGTGAACAGCAGCACCTTGCCGCTGTAGTGCATCGCGCGTAATTGACGCAGGGTTTCAATGCCGTTCATCTGCGGCATGTTGTTGTCGAGCAGCACCAGGTCCGGTCGCAACGGCTCGATCAAGGGGAGGGCTTCTTCGCCATGGCTGGCTTCGCCGACGATCTCGAAATCATCTTCAAGCTCGAGCATCTGGCGGATGCCGTGCCGCATCATCGGATGGTCGTCGACCAGCAAGATTCGGTGTCGCGGGGACGGGGTCATGTGACGCTACCTTCTGTTTGCTGTCCAAGAAACTCCGGGCGGAATTCCAGCTGGACGCGGGTGCCCTGGGGCGCCCTGGAAAAAATCTGCAACTGGCCGCGCAAGCTGCGGGCCCGCTCATCCATGATGTTCAGGCCGTGGTGTTCGCGCGGATCGACTTTGCCGCTGAACCCGCGTCCGTCGTCTTCGACGCTGAGCCTCACGGTTTCGCCTTCCTGACGCAGTTGCAGCCAGGCGTTTTGCGCATGGGCGTGGCGCAGGCAATTGGAGAGCGCCTCGCGGGTGATCTGCAGGATGTGGATTTGCTCGCTGGCCGATAGCTGAAAAGCCAATGCGTCGACGTGCAGGTGCACCTGGAATTCGCCGCGGCGGGAGAACTCCTCGGCGGTGTCCTTGAGTTCCTGCACCAGCCCCGCATCGTGAATCTGCAAGCGAAAGGTGGTCAGCAACTCGCGTAGCTGACGGTAGGCATTGTTCAGCCCTTCGCGCAGTTCCGCTGTGACGTTTTCCAGGGTTTCCACCGGTTCGCCACGGCGCATCAGGGTCTGCAGGCGGCTGACTTGCAGTTTCATGTAGGACAGGGCCTGGGCCAGTGAATCGTGCAGCTCGCGGGCAATGATCGTGCGTTCGTCCAGCAGCAGCAGGCGATGATCCTGTTCCCGTTGACGCTTGAGCGACAGCGAGGTGCCAATCAGGTTGGCCAGGGCCTGGATCAGTTGGGTTTCCCAGGCTTGCGTGGGATGGCCGTCGACAAAATGCGCCTTGAGTTCGCCCAGTTCACTGCCCTGGTTGCTGATGCTGAAGGTTTGCGGACTGGTTTCATGGTGCTTCTGACACGTGGCGCAATCGCTGCTGGCGCAGACTTCGCGGATGTTTGCGCCGTGCAGGGCGAGCAACTGCTGGGCCGGTGCCTGCAATTGTCCTTGCAGGCACAGCGACAGGCGCAAACCGGGCAGGCGTTGCTGAAAGCGCCGGATCAACTCATCCAGGCCTTCGGCATTGGCCAGGCGTGTGGCCAGGCTGCGGCTGCTTTGGTACAGCAACTCGAGAGCCGCGTTGGCTTGTTGCAGGTTCAGGGTTTTTTGCCGGACCTGAGTCTCCAGGGTACGGTGCGATTCTTCGATCGTCTCGGCCATGGCGTTGAAACTCATGGCCAACTGGCCCAGTTCATCCTGGGACTGATGATTGACCCGCACCTTGAAGTCACCGCGACGAAAGCGCTGGGTGGCGTCCACCAACTCTTTCAGGGGCATGACGACCCCATACTGCAATTCGTATAACCCGATCAGCAGGACGAACAGGGTGGTGAACAAGGCCATGCCCTGGATCACCTGTTGCCAGCCTTGCTTTTGTTCGCTTTGGCGCTGTAGCAGATGGACGAACTGGTTCAGTTGTTCAACGAAGGGCAGGGCTTTGGCTTGAAAAGCGGCCCCATCGCCGCGTTCCAGCGCCGGGCGCAACTCCTCGTTCCAGTAGTGCTGGATTTGCCCGTAGCTGATTTGCAGCGCGGTGGTCGGGCCATCCTCCAGCACCGCCTTGAGTGACTGGCTGTCGAGGCGATTCTGCAGGCTGTCGGCGACGTTGGCGATGTCTTCGCTGGAGGCGCCCGCCGCCAGTTTCCAGCTCAGGTGGTAGGTCTCCATGCGCACCGAGCCCGCGGTATTGATCGCGGCGGCATCGCCCTGGCTGAACCAGGCGATCAGCCCGGCGCTCAATGAGCTGGCGAGGGCGAGCACGGCGATCAGGATCACCGCCAGCCCGGCGCGAGCGGGCAGGGAGCTGCGCAACCAGCGAATCATCAACGCCGACTCGGGAAAAAATCAGGAAAACAGAGCATAGAGTGCACCAGAGCAGGTTTTGCCGCCGATCCCGGGCGCGCTACCTCTAAAGAGTTGTCGACTGATCCCTGTCAGCAAAAACCTTGGAAGAAAAGCCCAAGCCCCTGATAAACCTAGGGTTTTAAGCCTTTGCAGGACTACCTCCTTGGAGGTAGGCCGCGCAAGCATAGGCCTGTGCCCCCATGGGCTACGTTGATATGGATCAAGTTTTTGCGGGGTCGGCCTCTCTAGTCTGCAGCCGTGGCTAACTGACTGGAGAGCATCGTGACCCAACCCCGTGTACGACAAGGCCTGGTGCTGGGCATGAGCACATTGGCCTTCACTGTCTGTTTCATGGTCTGGATGATGTTTGCCGTGCTCGGGGTGCCGATCAAGGACCTTCTCCAGCTCAACGAAACCCAGTTCGGCCTGCTGGCCGCGACCCCGGTACTGACCGGCTCGCTGGTGCGGTTGCCCCTGGGCCTGCTGACCGACCGCTTTGGCGGGCGCAGCGTGTTCTTCCTGCTGATGCTGGCCTGCGTCTGCGCCGCTGTACCTGATCAGTCACGCCACCGCCTACTGGCAGTTCCTGGTGCTGGGCTTGTTCGTCGGCCTGGCCGGTGGCTCGTTCTCGGTGGGGATTGCCTACGTCGCCAAATGGTTCGACAAGGAGAACCAGGGCTTCGCGATGGGCATCTTCGGTGCCGGTAACGCCGGGGCCGCGGTGACCAAGTTTCTCGCCCCGGCGCTGATCGCTGCCGGCAGTTGGCAGCTGGTGCCGAAAGTCTTCAGCGCAATCCTGTTTATTACTGCGCTGTTGTTCTGGTTCTTCAGCGCCGAAAACAAGGAGCACCGCAGTGCCACTGGCGCGACTTTGCGGGAGCAATTGAGCTCGCTGAAGGATCCGGCGGTGTGGCGCTACTGCCAGTACTACTCGATCGTCTTTGGGGGGTATGTCGCCCTCGCGCTGTGGATGACCAAGTACTACGTGCAGGAATACGGTTTCAGCCTGCAAAGCGCGGCGTTGCTTGCGGCCTGTTTTTCTCTGCCCGGTGGCGTGCTGCGTGCGGTCGGCGGCTGGATGTCGGATCGCTGGGGTGCGCAAAGCGTGACCTGGTGGGTGTTGTGGGTCAGCTGGATTTGCCTGTTTCTGCTCTCGTATCCCCAGACCCAGCTGCAAGTGCAAACGATCAACGGCCCGGTGGATTTCCACATCGGCCTCAACCCCGCGCTGTTCACCGTGCTGCTGTTCGTCATGGGCATTGCCTTCGCGTTCGGCAAGGCCTCGGTCTTCAAATACATCGCCAACGACTACCCGAAAAACATGGGTGCGGTGTCCGGCATCGTCGGCCTCGCCGGTGGCCTGGGCGGGTTCGTGTTGCCCATCCTGTTCGGCGCCCTGGTGGACCTCACCGGCGTGCGCTCTTCCTGCTTCATGTTGATGTACGGCGTGGTCTGGGTCTCCCTCACCTGGATGTACTTCAGCGAAATCCGCAAAAGCCCGGTGCTGGGTAAAGCGCCGCCGCTGACCCAGTCCCCGTTTTCCAGCATTGCCCTAGGAGAAGAACATGTCCGTTCTGCAAAAGCCTGACAAAGGCCCGGTCATTCATGACTGGCGCCCCGAGGACCCCGCGTTCTGGGGAAGTAGCGGCAAACAGACCGCCACGCGCAACCTGTGGATTTCCATTCCTGCGCTGCTGCTGGCCTTTGCGGTCTGGATGGTCTGGAGCACGGTGATCGTGCGGTTGAACGCCATCGGCTTCAGCTTCACCACCGACCAGCTGTTCTGGCTGGCCGCGTTGCCGGGGCTGTCCGGGGCGACCTTGCGCGTCTTCTATTCCTTTATGGTGCCGATCTTCGGTGGCCGGCGCTGGACCGCCCTGAGCACCGCGTCGCTGTTGCTGCCCTCGATCTGGATGGGCTTCGCCGTGCAGGACCCGAGCACCTCCTACAGCGTGTTCGTGTTGATTGCCTTGCTCTGCGGTTTCGGTGGCGGCAACTTCGCCTCGAGCATGTCCAACATCAGCTTCTTCTATCCCAAGTCGCAGCAGGGCACGGCGCTTGGCCTGAATGCCGGGCTGGGTAACCTGGGCGTCTCGGTGATGCAGTTCTGCGTGCCGCTGGTGATTACCTTCGGTGTGTTCGGCTTCATGGGCGGCTCGCCGCAAGCGTTGCCGGATGGCGGCCAGTTGTGGTTGCAGAACGCCGGCTTCATCTGGGTGCCGTTCATTGTCCTGGTGACGGTGCTGGCCTGGTTTGGCATGAATGATCTGTCCAGTGCCCGGGCCTCGTTCAGCGAGCAGGCGGTGATCTTCAAACGCAAACACAACTGGCTGATGTGCTGGTTGTACCTGGCGACCTTCGGTTCGTTCATCGGCTTCTCCGCCGCGTTTCCGCTGCTGATCAAAACCTCATTCCCTGATGTCATCGCATTGAAATTCGCCTTTCTCGGCCCGTTGGTTGGCGCCCTGGTGCGTCCATTGGGCGGCTGGCTGGCGGACAAGCTCGGTGGCGCGAAAGTGACCTTGTGGAACTTCGTGGCGATGATCGTGATGGTCTTCGGCGTCATGCACTTCCTGCCGCAGAACGGTGAGCCCGGCAACTTCTACGGTTATCTCGGCATGTTCATGCTGCTGTTCATTACCACTGGCATCGGCAACGGCTCCACCTTCCGCATGATCCCGGTGATCTTCCGCACCCAGCATGAAAAAGCTTCGACCGGCAAACCACCGGCAGTGCGCGAACAGGCGCTGAAAAATGCCGGCAAAGAGTCAGCCGCGGTCCTGGGCTTCAGTTCGGCCATGGGCGCCTTCGGCGCGTTCTTCATTCCCAAATCCTTCGGCACTTCGATGGCCCAGACCGGCGGCCCGGAGATGGCCTTCTACATGTTCGTCGGCTTTTACCTGAGCTGCATCGTGGTGACCTGGTGGTGGTACGCGCGCAAAGGCGCAGCGACTCCCTGCTAAGACGACCCGAATCCAACCATTGCGTGGGCGGGGCACAGACTCCGCGACAAAGCCTGAGAGGACTACACCGTGAGTCATTTACTGGATCAATTGCGGTTTTTCAATCGCAAGCAAAACGAGTTTTCCGACGGTCATGGCGAGACCCGCAAAGAGTCTCGCGACTGGGAGAACGTCTACCGTTCGCGCTGGCAGTACGACAAGATCGTACGTTCCACCCACGGGGTGAACTGCACCGGCTCCTGCTCGTGGAAAATCTACGTCAAGAACGGCCTGATCACCTGGGAAACCCAGCAGACCGACTACCCGCGTACCCGTAACGACCTGCCGAACCATGAGCCCCGTGGCTGTCCGCGTGGTGCCAGCTACAGCTGGTACATCTACAGCGCCAACCGGCTCAAGTACCCGAAAATCCGCAAGCCGTTGCTCAAGCTCTGGCGCGATGCGCGGCAGACCATGGCTCCGGTCGAAGCCTGGGCCAGCATCGTCGAGGACAAGGCCAAGGCCGACTCCTATAAAAGCAAACGCGGCATGGGTGGCTTCATTCGCTCCAACTGGGAGGAAGTCAACGAGATCATCGCTGCCGCCAACGTCTATACGATCAAGCAATACGGCCCGGACCGGATCGTCGGGTTCTCGCCGATTCCAGCCATGTCGATGGTCAGCTATGCCGCAGGCTCGCGTTACCTGTCGCTGATCGGCGGCGCCTGCCTGAGTTTCTATGACTGGTACTGCGACTTGCCACCGGCCTCGCCCATGGTGTGGGGCGAGCAGACCGACGTGCCGGAATCGGCCGACTGGTACAACTCCAACTACATCATTGCCTGGGGCTCCAACGTCCCGCAGACCCGTACCCCCGACGCGCACTTCTTTACCGAAGTCCGTTACAAGGGCACCAAGACGGTGGCGATCACTCCGGACTACTCGGAAGTCGCCAAGCTCACCGACCTGTGGCTGAACCCTAAGCAAGGTACCGACGCGGCGCTGGCCCAGGCCTTCAACCATGTGATCTTCAAAGAATTCCACCTGGACAAGCCGAGCGCCTATTTCACCGACTACGCCAAGCGTTTCACCGATTTGCCGGTGCTGGTGCTGCTCAAGCAAATGGTCGACAAGGCACCGGGTGCCGGTTACCAGCCGGACCGTTTCCTGCGCGCCAGTGACCTGACCGACAACCTCGGCCAGGAAAACAACCCGGAATGGAAAACCATCGCCCTCGACGTCAGCGGCGAACTGGTGTCCCCTCAGGGTTCCATCGGTTATCGCTGGGGCGAGAAGGGCAAGTGGAACATCCTGCCCCGTGAAGGCGGCGAAGGCCGTGAGATCGATCTGAAGCTGAGCCTGATCGGCGATGACGTCGCCGAAGTGGCGTTCCCGTATTTTGCCGGCGAGTCCCACGAGCACTTCCAGCACGTGGCCGGCGATGCCGTGCAATACCGCCGCGTGCCGGTGCATAACGTGGTGCTGGCGGACGGCAGCGTGGCCAAAGTCGCCACCGTGTTCGACCTGTCGGCCGCCAACCTGGCGATCGATCGCGGCCTCGGCGGCGAAAACGTCGCCAAGGATTACGACGACGCCTCGGTGCCCGGCACCCCGGCGTGGCAGGAACAGATCACCGGCGTCAGCCGCGAAAAAGCTATCCAGATTGCCCGTGAGTTCGCCGACAACGCCGACAAGACCAAGGGCCGCTCGATGATCATCGTCGGCGCGGCGATGAACCACTGGTACCACATGGACATGAACTACCGCGGGCTGATCAACATGCTCATGCTCTGCGGCTGTGTCGGCCAGACCGGTGGCGGTTGGGCGCACTATGTCGGCCAGGAAAAACTCCGTCCGCAATGCGGCTGGCTGCCCCTGGCGTTCGGCCTGGACTGGAACCGTCCGCCTCGCCAAATGAACGGCACCAGCTTCTTCTACGCCCACAGTTCGCAGTGGCGCCACGAGAAAATGAGCATGCACGACGTGCTCTCGCCATTGGCCGACAAATCACAATTTCCCGAGCATGCGCTGGACTACAACATCCGCGCCGAACGTGCTGGCTGGTTGCCCAGCGCACCGCAACTCAACACTAACCCTTTGCACATCTGCCGCGACGCCGCTGCGGCCGGCATGGACCCGAAAGACTACGTGGTCAAGTCGTTGCAGGACGGTTCGCTGCGTTTCTCCTGCGAACAGCCGGACAGCCCGGTCAACTTCCCGCGCAACATGTTCATCTGGCGTTCCAACCTGCTGGGCTCCTCGGGCAAGGGCCACGAGTACATGCTCAAGTACCTGCTGGGCACCAAGAACGGGGTGATGAACGAAGACATCGGCCAGGTCGGCGACTGCAAACCCGAAGAAGCCGAATGGGTGGACGAGGGCGCGATCGGCAAGCTCGACCTGGTCACTACGCTGGACTTCCGCATGTCCTCGACCTGCGTCTATTCCGACATCGTGTTGCCGACCGCAACCTGGTACGAAAAAGACGACATGAACACCTCGGACATGCACCCGTTCATTCACCCGTTGTCGGCCGCCATCGACCCGGCGTGGGAATCGCGTTCCGACTGGGAAATCTACAAAGGCATCGCCAAGGCGTTTTCCAGCATGTCCGAAGGGCACCTGGGCGTTGAAAAGGACCTGGTGACCATCCCGCTGATGCACGACAGCGTCGGCGAACTGGCCCAACCCTTTGGCGGTACCGACTGGAAAAGCGCCGGCGTGGCACCGGTGCCGGGCAAGAACGCACCGAACCTGCACGTGGTGGAGCGTGACTACCCGAACATCTACAAGCAGTTCTCGTCCCTCGGGCCATTGCTGGAGAAACACGGCAACGGCGGCAAAGGCATCAACTGGAACACCGAAGACGAAGTGAAATTCCTCGGTGAACTCAATCACAAGGAAGGCGATGCCGGTATCAGCCAGGGTCGGCCGAAAATCGACACCGCCATTGATGCTGCCGAAGTAATCCTGTCCCTGGCGCCGGAAACCAACGGCCAGGTCGCGGTCAAGGCCTGGGCCGCGCTGTCGGAATTCACCGGCATCGACCACAGCCACCTGGCGCTGTCCAAGGCCCATGAGGCCATCCGTTTCCGCGACATTCAGGCACAGCCGCGCAAGATCATTTCCAGCCCGACCTGGTCGGGCCTCGAAGACGATCACGTCAGCTACAACGCCGGCTACACCAACGTTCACGAAGGGATCCCATGGCGCACCATCACCGGTCGCCAGCAGTTCTACCAGGATCACCCGTGGATGCAGGCGTTCGGCGAGCAACTGATGAGTTATCGGCCGCCGGTCAACACCCGCACCATCGAAGGGGTGAAAGGCAAGCGCAGCAACGGCCACAAGGAAATCGTCCTGAACTGGATCACCCCGCACCAGAAGTGGGGCATCCACAGCACCTACAGCGACAACTTGCTGATGCTGACCCTCAGCCGCGGCGGGCCGATTGTCTGGCTCTCGGAGAACGACGCGAAAAGCGCCGGCATCGAGGACAACGACTGGATCGAGTGCTTCAACATCAACGGCGCACTGACAGCGCGAGCGGTGGTCAGCCAGCGGGTCAAGGACGGCATGGTGATGATGTACCACGCCCAGGAACGGATCGTGAACGTGCCCGGTTCGGAAACCACCAAGACCCGTGGCGGCCACCACAACTCGGTCACCCGCGTTGTGCTCAAACCGACCCACATGATCGGCGGCTATGCGCAGCAAGCCTACGGTTTCAACTATTACGGCACGGTCGGTTGCAACCGCGATGAGTTCGTCGTGGTGCGCAAAATGTCCAAAGTCGACTGGCTCGATGGTTCAAGTGGCGATGACCTGCCGCGTCCACTGCCGACCGATATCGAGGAGAACTGAGATGAAGATTCGCTCACAAATCGGCATGGTTCTGAACCTGGACAAGTGCATCGGTTGCCACACCTGTTCCATCACCTGCAAAAACGTCTGGACCAGCCGCGAAGGCATGGAATACGCCTGGTTCAACAACGTCGAATCGAAACCCGGGATCGGCTACCCGAAAGAATGGGAAAACCAGGACAAGTGGAAGGGCGGCTGGATCCGCAATGCCAACGGCACGATCAACCCGCGCATCGGCGGTAAATTCCGCGTGTTGGCGAACATTTTCGCCAACCCGGACCTGCCGAGCCTCGACGATTACTACGAACCGTTCGACTTCGATTACCAGCACCTGCACACCGCACCACTGGGCGAGCATCAACCTACCGCGCGTCCGCGTTCGCTGATCTCCGGCAAGCGCATGGAAAAAATCGAGTGGGGCCCGAACTGGGAGGAAATCCTCGGCACCGAATTCGCCAAGCGTCGCAAGGACAAGAACTTCGACAAGATCCAGGCGGACATTTACGGCGAGTACGAAAACACCTTCATGATGTATTTGCCGCGCCTGTGCGAGCACTGCCTCAACCCGACGTGCGCCGCGGCCTGCCCGAGCGGGGCGATCTACAAGCGTGAAGAAGACGGCATCGTCCTGATCGACCAGGAAAAATGCCGTGGCTGGCGGATGTGCATCAGCGGCTGCCCGTACAAGAAGATCTATTTCAACTGGAAGAGCGGCAAGTCCGAGAAATGCATCTTCTGCTACCCGCGTATCGAAGCCGGGATGCCGACCGTTTGCGCGGAAACCTGTGTCGGGCGTATCCGCTACCTCGGTGTGCTGCTGTATGACGCCGACCGCATCAGCGAAGTGGCGAGCACCGCCAATGAGCAGGACCTGTACGAGAAACAACTGGAGATCTTCCTCGATCCGAATGACCCGGCGGTGATTCGTCAGGCTCTGGAAGACGGCGTGCCACAATCAGTGATCGATTCCGCGCAGCGTTCGCCGGTCTACAAAATGGCCGTGGACTGGAAGCTCGCACTGCCGCTGCACCCGGAATACCGCACTTTGCCGATGGTCTGGTACGTACCGCCGCTGTCGCCGATCCAGAACGCTGCCACTGCCGGCACCGTCGGTATGAACGGGGTGATCCCGGACGTCGACAGCCTGCGCATTCCCTTGAAGTACCTGGCCAACCTGCTGACCGCTGGCGATGAAAAACCGGTCAAGCGTGCACTGAAACGCTTGCTGGCGATGCGCGCCTACAAACGTTCCGAGCAAGTCGACGGCGTGCAGGACCTGCAGGTGCTGGCGGATGTCGGCCTGAGCGTGGCCCAGGTCGAGGAGATGTATCGCTACCTGGCAATCGCCAACTACGAAGACCGCTTTGTTGTACCGAGTGCCCACCGTGAAGACGCCATGAGCGATGCCTTCGCCGAGCGTTCCGGTTGCGGCTTCAGCTTCGGTAGCGGCTGTAGTGGTAGCTCCGACACCAACATGTTCGGCGCTAAGAAGGCGAACCGCCGCGACATCCTGAAAACCGTGCAGTTGTGGGAGGAATGAGCATGCAAATTCTCAAAGTGATTTCGCTGCTGCTCGATTACCCGACCGAGACGCTGATTGGCGGTCGCGACGAACTGGAGCAGGCCATCATCCAGTCCAGGGAAATCAGCCCGAAACAGCGCGGCGCCTTGTTCGAATTGCTCGAGCTGATCTGCGGCAATGACCTGATGGACGGACAGGAGCACTACGGTGCCCTGTTCGGTCGGGGGCGCTCGTTGTCGCTGCTGTTGTTCGAGCATGTGCACGGTGAGTCCCGCGACCGTGGCCAGGCGATGGTCGACATGATGGCGCAATACGAAGAAGCCGGTTTTGCCATCGGCGTCAAGGAGCTGCCCGATTACATCCCGCTGTACCTGGAATTCCTCTCCACCCGCGAAGACATCGAGGCCCGCGAGGGCCTGGCGGATGTTTCGCACTTGCTGGCCTTGCTCGCCGCACGTCTGGAAGAGCGTGAAAGCGCCTACGCCAGTTGCTTCCGAGCGCTGCTGCAAATTGCCGGGGCCGAACCGCATCAGGCGGTCGCCGACTTGCGGGCGCAGGTCGCGGCGGAACCGCGCGACGACTCCCTCGAAGCCCTCGACAAGATCTGGGAAGAGGAGGCCGTGGACTTCCTCCAGGCCGAACAGCAGGACCGTTGCAGTTCACTGCCGAGCGCTCCGGGCAAGGCCCGTGAGGAAAGCGCGGTGCCGTTGCACTGGGTGGATTTTCAGCATGAAGGGCTGGCCGCCGCGCCAGCCAAGGAGGTAGGCAATGTCTAAATGGAACCTGTTGTTGTTCGGGGTCTATCCCTATGTCGCCCTGGCGATTTGCCTGATTGGCAGCTGGGCGCGCTTCGATCTGTCGCAGTACACCTGGAAGGCCGGCTCGAGCCAGATGCTCAACCAACGCGGCATGCGCGTGGCGAGCAACTTCTTCCACATCGGTGTGTTGTTCGTGCTGGCGGGGCATTTCGTCGGCCTGCTGACCCCGGCGTCGATCTATCACCATGTGATCAGCACTGAGAACAAGCAGTTGCTGGCGATGGTCTCCGGCGGCTTTTTCGGGCTGTTGTGCCTGATCGGCCTGCTGATGCTGGTCAACCGGCGGCTCAGCGACCCTCGGGTCCGTGCCACCTCCAGCCCTTCGGACATCCTGATTCTGCTGGTGCTGCTGGCGCAGTTGCTGCTCGGTCTGCTGACCATCGTCGCATCTACCGGGCACATGGACGGCTCGGTGATGGTGATGCTCGCCGATTGGGCGCAGAACACCGTGCTGTTGCGTCCGGTGGAAGCAGCGGCAGCCATTGCGCCGGTCGGGCTGATCTACAAGTTGCATGTGTTTCTCGGTTTGACCCTGTTCGTGCTGTTCCCCTTCACCCGCCTCGTACACATGATCAGCGCACCGATCTGGTACCTGGGGCGTCGTTATCAAATCGTTCGTCAGAAGTATTGAGGAGAGAATCATGTCAGGTGGATGTGGATGTGGTGGCGGTAACGGGGGCAGCGGTGGCTGCGGTTCTTCCAAAAAAGCCGAGGACGTCCTCGACATCGCGCCGGTGGCGCAGGCACAGTTTGAAGCGCTGCCGGTTGAACCCGCAGGGGCCGATGACGCCCCGGCGCAGTTGATCGCCAGCAGTGAACAGGAGTGGCCGATCATCAGCGTCAACGAGGTGTCGATCACCCCCGAGGCGATGGCCCAGGAGCTGCAGTATCACCCGGCCGAAAGCCGCGAGGAGGCGGTCTATCTGGCTGCCAGGGCGCTGGTGATCCGCGAGTTGTTGCAGCAGCGCATCACCGAGCTCGGCGTGTCGCTGGAGATCGGCGCCGGTGAGAACGAAGAAGAGGCGGCCACGCGCTTGCTGCTCGAACGTGAGGTGAAAGTGCCGCAGTGCGACGAGGAGTCGAGTCTGCGTTACTACGAAAACAATCGCGGACGCTTCCTCAAGCGCGCCGTTGCTGGCACTGCGGCACATCCTGCTCGAGTGCGCGCCGGACGATGCCGAGGCGCGCTCCCTGGCGCAGGTCCAGGCGCAAATCCTGCTGGAGCGCCTGGCAGAGTTGCCCGGCAGTTTTGCCGAGCTGGCCGTGAAATATTCGGCCTGCCCGTCGAAGGCCCAAGGCGGTTCCCTGGGCCAGATCAGCAAGGGCCAGACCGTGCCCGAACTGGAGCGCCAGCTGTTTACCCTGGCCCCGGGTCTGGCCGGCAAACCGCTGGAAAGTCGCTATGGCTGGCATGTGATCAGTGTCGATCAGCGCATCGAAGGCAAGCCGTTGCCTTATGAAGTGGTGTCGACTGCGATTCGCACGCAGCTGCAGCAAGGCGTCTGGCAAAAAGCCCTGGTGCAGTACCTGCAAACCCTGATCGGTGCGGCGGACATTCGTGGCATCCACTTGCAGGGCGCCGACTCACCGCTGGTGCAGTGAAATCGGGCCAATCGGGAGATGTGATGAACGCTGTGATGCAGGATGGTTTTGGGCGCCAGATCGATTATCTGCGGATGTCGGTGACGGACCGGTGTGATTTTCGCTGTGTGTATTGCATGGCGAAAAACATGACCTTCCTGCCGCGTCAGCAGGTGCTCACCCTGGAGGAATTGCAGCGCCTGGCGACGCTGTTCGTCGGCCTGGGCGTTCGCAAGATCCGCCTCACCGGCGGTGAGCCGCTGATTCGCCCGGGCATTGTCGGATTGTGCCGCAACATCGCCGCCTTGCCCGGTTTGCGCGAACTGGTGATGACCAGCAACGGCTCGCAACTGGGGCGGCTGGCCGGGCCATTGGTGGAGGCCGGGGTCAAACGGATGAACATCAGCCTCGATAGCCTGGACGGGCAGAAGTTTCGGGCGATCACCCGCAACGGCGATCTCGAACCAGCGTGCTGGGCGGCATCGAAGCGGCGCGCGGCGCGGGGTTCGAGCGCGTCAAACTCAACTGCGTGGTGATGAAGGGGCGCAATTTCGATGAGGTCCCGGCGTTGGTGCAATACGCCATCGACCAGCGCATCGACATCAGCTTTATCGAGGAAATGCCCCTGGGCGACGTCGGGCGCTCCCGGGGCGAGTCGTTTTGTTCCAGCGATGAAGTGCGCACGCTGATCGCCGGGCGGCATCGCTTGCTCGACAGCACCGAAAACAGCGGTGGGCCGGCGCGTTATGTGCGCCTGGAGCGCCACCCCGAGACCCGCATCGGCTTCATTTCACCCAACAGCCACAACTTCTGTGGCAGCTGCAATCGGGTGCGGATGACTGTGGAGGGGAAGTTGTTGCTGTGCCTGGGGCAGGAGGATGCCCTGGATTTACGCGGATTGCTGCGGCGTTATCCGCTGGATGACCAGCCGGTGATCGATGCAATCCACAAAGCCTTGCGCGGCAAGCCCCTGCGCCATGATTTCAGCCCGGAGGGGGAGGTGCAGATCGTGCGGTTCATGAATATGAGTGGCGGGTAAGCCCGACCTCGGTTTTGTGTAGGAGCAAGCTTGCTCGCGATGGACTTGAATCTGGATGCGTTTCGTCAGGTCAACACGCGTAATCGTTAACGACCATCGCGAGCAAGCTTGCTCCTACAGGGGTGGCTGGCATTTCGGTCATTTCCCAGTTTTTTTTTGTTCCCATATTCTTGATGTTGATCAATTGCAGATCAGCCCTTAGTCCGTAGTCTCCACTGCATGTTGTGTTTATTTAAGTTTAAACATCTATATGTAGTGTCTGGAGCCCCGAATGCAGAGCACGCTGATCGCAACAGGATTCAACCGCTTGCACAAACGCGATGGCAGTCTGGTCGCCTTCGATGCGGACAAGATCCGCCAGGCGTTGATCGCCGCCGGCAAGGCGACCGGGGAATACACCGAGGATGAAGTCGACGGCTTGCTGCAGGCGGTACTGGCCCGGCTGGAAGGGTTATCCCGGCTGCACGTCGAGCAGGTCCAGGATCGCGTCGAGCGCGTCTTGATGGACGCCGGGTTTTTCTTCGCCATGCGCGCCTACATCGTCTACCGCGAACAACACGGGCGCTTGCGCCGCGACCGCCGGACCCTGGTCGAAGTAGCGACCTCGATGAACGAATACCTGGACCGCGACGACTGGCGAGTCCAGGCCAACGCCAATCAAGGCTATTCCCTGGGCGGCCTGGTACTTAACGTATCGGGCAAGGTCACCGCCAACTACTGGCTGGACGAGGTGTACAGCGAGGCCACCGGCCAGGCCCACCGCGAGGCGGACCTGCATGTGCACGACCTCGACATGCTCGCCGGTTACTGCGCTGGCTGGTCGCTGCGCGTGCTGCTGCACGAGGGCCTCAACGGCGTGCCGGGGCGGGTCGAAGCCGGTCCGCCCAAGCACTTGAGCAGTGCCCTGGGGCAGATGGTGAATTTCCTCGGCACCCTGCAAAACGAATGGGCCGGCGCCCAGGCGTTCAGCTCGTTCGATACCTATCTGGCACCCTATGTACGCAAGGACCAGTTGAGTTTTGAGGAGGTGCGCCAGGCGATCCAGGAGTTCATCTACAACCTCAACGTGCCTTCGCGCTGGGGCACCCAGACGCCGTTCACCAACCTGACCTTTGACTGGGTCTGTCCGCAGGATTTGCGTGAGCAGATCCCCGTCATCGGCGGCGAGGAAATGCCGTTTGCCTATGGCGAGCTGCAAGTGGAAATGGACCTGCTCAACCGCGCCTACATCGAGGTGATGCAGGCCGGCGACGCAAAAGGGCGGGTGTTCACCTTTCCGATCCCGACCTACAACATCACCCATGACTTTCCCTGGGACAGTGAAAACGCCGACCGGCTGTTCGAGATGACCGCCCGTTACGGCCTGCCGTACTTCCAGAACTTCCTCAATTCGGACCTGCAGCCCAATCAGGTGCGCTCGATGTGCTGCCGCTTGCAGCTGGATGTCCGTGAGCTGCTCAAGCGGGGCGGCGGCCTGTTCGGCTCGGCGGAACAGACCGGATCGCTCGGTGTGGTAACGATCAACTGTGCGCGCCTGGGTCATGTGTTCAAGGGCAATGTCAGTGGTTTGTTGCAGCGCCTGGACACCCTGATGGAACTGGCGATGGAGAGCCTGGAGGTCAAGCGCAAAGTGATCCAGCACCACATGGATGCCGGTCTGTACCCCTACACCAAGCGTTACCTGGGGACCCTGCGCAACCATTTCTCCACCATCGGTCTCAACGGAATGCATGAAATGCTGCGCAATTTCACCGGTGACGAGGAGGGCATGCACACCGAGTACGGCCGCCAGTTTGCCCTGAACATGCTGGACCATGTGCGGGCCACCTTGCTGCGTTTCCAGGAGGAAACCGGGCATATGTACAACCTCGAAGCGACTCCCGCGGAAGGCACCACCTATCGCTTCGCCAAGGAGGACATCAAGCGCTACCCCGACATCCTCCAGGCCGGCAGCACCCAGGCGCCGTACTACACCAACTCGTCGCAACTGCCGGTGGGCTACACCGACGACCCCTTCGAAGCCCTGGAGCTGCAGGACGAACTGCAATGCAAATACACCGGCGGCACGGTCCTGCACCTGTACATGGCCGAGCGGATTTCCTCTACCGAAGCCTGCAAGCAACTGGTGCGCAAGGCCCTTGGCCGCTTCCGCCTGCCGTACCTGACCGTGACCCCGACGTTCTCCATCTGCCCGGTGCACGGCTACCTGGATGGCGAACACGAGTTCTGCCCCAAATGCGACGAGGTCCTGCTGCTCAAAGAACAGCAGACCGGCTCCCTTCACTGATGCCAAGCACCCCCCCGTAGGAGCCGGCTTGCCGGCGAAGGCGTCTTCATGAGCGCTGCAAGACTCGAGGCCGCTTTCGCTGGCAAGCCAGCTCCTACAGGGTTTGGTATCGGCACCGTTCATTGAAGCCGATCACGCTCCTCTGTAGGAGCCGGCTTGCCGGCGAAGGCGTCTTCATGGGCGCTGCAAGACTCGAGGCCGCTTTCGCTGGCAAGCCAGCTCCTACAGGGGACCTCCGTACCGTTCGTTCATTTCAATCCACTCAACCGCAAGGAGCTTCACCATGACTGCATCGCAACCACTGCCCCAGGCTCAACGTCAACGCTGCGAAGTCTGGACCCGGGTGATGGGCTACCACCGTCCCGTGTCGGCGTTCAATCCAGGCAAACAGTCAGAGCACCGCGAGCGGGTGCACTTCACTGAAAGCGCGGCACTGGCCGGGCGCCAATGAGTCGAATGCTGCGGGTCGGGGGCATGGTGCCCCTGACCACTATCGACTACCCGGGACAGCTCGCGTGCGTGCTGTTCTGCCAGGGGTGCGCCTGGCGCTGTCGCTACTGTCATAACCCGCAGTTGATCCCGCCCCGTGGCACCGAGGAGGTGGACTGGCGGCGGGTGCTGGCGTTTCTGCAACGGCGCCAGGACCTGCTCGATGCCGTAGTGTTCAGCGGCGGAGAACCGACCCTGCAGGATGCCTTGCCCAACGCCATGGATGAAGTGCGGACGCTGGGCTTTCGCATCGGTTTGCACAGCGCAGGGATCAAGCCCGCGGCCTTTTCAAGGGCCTGGCCAGGGCCGATTGGGTCGGTTTCGATGTCAAGGCGTTGCCCGAGGACTGCCAGGCCATCACCCGGGTCGAGGGCAGCGGCACCGCCAACTGGCGCAGCCTCGAGCATCTGCTGGCCAGTGGGGTCGCTTATGAATGTCGCACCACTGTCCACTGGCATTTGTTCGAGCCGGCGCGTCTATTGATCCTGGCGCAGCGTTTGAGCCAGCTCGGGGTCAAGCGCTTCGCCGTGCAACTGGTGCGTACCGAGCGGATGTTCGATCCGCTGTTGTCGAGCGTTTCGGCGCAAGCCTTGTTGCCTGAGCTTTGGGCCGGAGATGCGCGAGCTGTTCCCGCCTTTGTGTTGCGAGGTTGATCCAGGTTGCAACATCCGTACATCACGCGGATCAAGGCGCATAACGCTTGCGAAATCGCTCGGCACGATCGACGCTGTCATTCATCTGCGCCGCCGCATGAATCGTCAGCGGATGCTGGGTGAAGCCGGGGCGGGGGGAAATGTAGGCCGCCATTTCCCGGGCGATAGCCAACTGCTGAGCCGACCCCTGGGTCAGCAAGGCAATGACCAGGTTTTCCAGGGCGATCACCCGGACACGCAGATGTACCAGCTCGGCATTGGTCAAATCCGGTGGCGTGGTAAAGGCCTCTGCTTTGAGTGATTGTTCCGCGCCTATATCTTCCCAGGTCGACAATTGGACCGGGGATTGTTCGGTCGAGGGAGGGGTTTTATCAGGCATCAGCAGCATCTCCAGGTCAATTCATGTGGCTGTCGAAAGTCTAGCCTCAAGACTGCCATCAGGTACGCGCGCTCAATGTCGGCGCTTGATCCCTATCAAGGTCACCGTTGCGCGAACGATGTACGTTGGCGGTACACCCTGGATATAAACCGAGGGATCGACATGGCCAAGCCTTTTCCCATCAACCCCAAGCACCCCGAGCGCATTTGCTGGGGCTGCGACCGGTATTGCCCAGCCAGTTCCTTAGCCTGTGGCAATGGCTCCGACCGGACGATGCATCCTGCCGAAATGATCGGGGACGACTGGTATCTGCACGGGGACTGGGGTATAGACCCGTTGGTTGCCGTGGTACAAATAGCCGAAGATCCCGAACCGCAGGGCTGAACGGGCGCTCGAAAAACAGCCAATCCACCCGGCAGAATTTTTTTTGAAATCAAGGGGTTGCCAGCCTCGGGAAATCAGTACATAATTCACGCCATCGAAAGCACTGACCGCTAAAAAAGCTCAATGTTTTCAAGGAGTTAGATCGAGATCTTGCTCCAAGTTTGTACGCGTTTGGTGTTGTGCTACATGACATCAGATGTTTGAGGCCGAGTAGCAAAATGGTTATGCAGTGGATTGCAAATCCACCTACGCCGGTTCGATTCCGACCTCGGCCTCCACTTTAAACAAGCTCCGTAGATCTATGATTTACGGAGCTTTTTTATTTGCATTGTCCGGCAAGATTTAGTCTTGAAATGGGCATTTGCGAACTTGCTTCACCGGGATGGGATGTATATATTTCCACCTCTGCTACACAAGCGTCAGAATGGCCAGCTTGTTTAATTGGCACTGTTCAGACCGCTTCACCGCGCTACCGCCCGAATGGCGAAACTGGTAGACGCATGGGACTTAAAATCCCCCGCTCGTAAGGGCGTGCCGGTTCGATTCCGGCTTCGGGCACCATACATATCAAGGGCTTGCGTGAGGTTTCTCATGCAGGCCCTTCGTGTTTTTGTTGCGCAATTCTTGATGTGTTCCGCAATTCACATCGTTGACAAGACTTTTCCCCTTCCTTTCCGATGTACCTGGTCAAACATGACGACGATCATGCCCCACTCGGTCTAGAAGCTGCTGAACAAGCAAGCAGGATTCACTTGGACGGAACTGGTCACGTTACTGGGTGTGCTTGGATACCGCCAGATCGAGCTGGAGTGAAATGCCAACGGTCATTTACAGGCGATGGCGACGGCCTTTTCGGCGCGCTTGAGTTGCTGTTTGACGTCGGCGGGGATTCGCTGCTCTTTGAGCCGTTGCTCGAGAAACAGCTGATCGACCCCGGGAGTTTACCTCGGCATCGGACGCGGCAACCTGCGCTTGAACCGTGGCAGCGTGCGCCGCGATGACCGCCTCGACTTCTTGTTCATTCCTGGCCGTATCGAGCGCGAGAACCAGCTTGCCGACTTCGGCCTTCTCGGCCTCGGCGTAGCCATCGACCGAGAGCCCCGCGGCCAGTGCGCGTGCCTGGATTTCCAACACTTTCACTCGCTGTCGGGCAATCTTGCACTGCTCATCCCGTTGCGGATTCTCGCTGGCTTCCCAAGTGCTCAACCCATAAGTCACGGCACCAATAATCGCCAAGGTGGCGGCGGCGCCCAATAATTTGCCTTTCACAACGCGCAACCTCTTTTTTGATCGCCAGGCCAGGAGCGTCACCAGACCCAATCGACACAGGATCTTGGGTTCTGGTCTGTGACAGGACGAGTATCGATACCGGTGTTTTACAAATTTATGGTCGACCTCCGCCAGGCGTCGGATCAGGCTTGCGGCGATCGCTCCCTGCAGGATTGCCGACATCCAGCAGCCTTCTCTCCACCAGCACGTTTTGCAAGGCCTGCCGGGCATCAGGATCCAGTTGATGCTCTCGCTCCTTGAGTTCGAGCAGGATCGGGCTGGACCAGCCACGATAGGTTTTTTCGGCGGCACGGATGGATGACATCTATCTCTCCCTGATTGGACGCAGTTATAAAAAACGACGCTGGATGCGCTAGGAATCCTAGTTGAGGAAATTCATTGTTGCCAACAAATTGACACGACAACGCCGCCCCTTGCTGGCAGCGACGCTATAGCACTAATAATCAAATAATATAGTGCGTAGTTTTGATTTTTCTAACCTTAAGCGCTGTGGTGCCCAACCAGGCGGGTCAGTTAAGTTCAGTATGCGTCAGTCACTATTTCTGTTTCCAGGTGCCACCGCCGGTTTCGCAATCGACCTTCGATTGCCCGAGATTTTCAGCCCCGTAGTAATAGGTAATGATTTGGGCATCTTTCGGGATGTTCAGTGCCTTGCTGTTCTTGTCCTTGCTGACGGACTGAGGGTTGGCCAGGGATTCGGGCGTCACGGTGCCCAGGCATGTGGCCTGGTAAAGGTCGTCGCACTGTTCGACTTTTTTCTTGGTGCTGGTCAGCATCTCCTTGCTCTCGTTGCTGCAGGACCAGTCGGTGGCGTCCACCGGCATGCCTTTGTACTCATAGCAGGTGTGGGTCTCGATGACGGGCACGGAAGGGCTCTGGGATCGGGTCAGGACATCGCACCCCTGGGCCATCGTCAGGGTAGGGCTCAGGCAGGCAAGCAGAAGCACAAGTCTACTGTTCATCGGGATTTCCTCTCCAGTAACGCCCCGCCTGCAAGGTCAGGGCATATACCTTTGGAAACATAACGAACAGCCTTGTTCCATCCGATTTTCTACTGAGTGCTGTGCAAGAGGCGGCCGGGCCGAATCAACGCAACCCGGCCGCCTGATGGCTTGGCTAAACGAATGGTTGGCCGGTAAAACCCCGAGGCAAGCGTTGCCGTCCGGCCATGGCGGTGAGCCGCTCGGTCCAGGCCGCGCGCCAGTCGTTGGCAGTGCGGGTGACTCTGGTTGTACGGGAGGCGCGGCGTGCAGCGTTGCGCTGGTCTTTGCGGGCTTGCTTGAAGGCGTCGGTGTTGCGACAGCTTCTGCATTTCACGCGGTTCAGTTCGCGGGTCGAGGTGAGATTGGAGCCTTTATGACCGCAGGCCAGATGCCCGCCGATCTTGAAGTGGGTGACCATCAGACGTCTCCTTGGTGACGTGTGATCGTTTGACCTTGCGCAGGTGATAATGTTCGTCGGCCGGGTCACGGGCAAAAAAAAGGCTCGCATGCGGGCGGGCCAAGGGATGCTTCAAAAGGAGTGAGGCCACTGTAGGGGGTGAATTGTGAAAGCAATGTGAAAGGAAACTTCAGGTAAAAAAATCCCGACGCCAGGTCGGGTTGACGGGTGTAGTGGCAAGCACTCAGGCAAGGACGCACCCGGTAACTGATCGTTGCCGTTCATGCGTCCTGAATCAGGCCGTGCTCTCGAATCCGTTGACCAGATCCAATCATCTGAACCGCGGCAGGGGCGGGTCGACAGGTTTGAGCGAAGACAGCGTGTTGCGGATCAGTGGCGTGTCCTTCTCGATGTCATTCAGTCGATCACGAATTCTGAGTGCAGTCGGGTGCCCTCCTTGATGGTCGACCCAGTCGGCGATTTCCTTGCACGCCGCAGCCAAGCGAGCCTGGCGCGAGTCAAGCAGGGTGAGCAGGGTGGTGATGGACTCTTTTTCGGACATGGCAAACACCTCCGTTGAAGAAACCTTGTCAGTGGTAGCAAAAAGCCCGCTGGGAGCGAGCTTTCGACCGATGGGGTCGCTGATCCTTCAGCATTTTTCAGTATAGACCCGGACTACAGCCTTGTCGGGCGGTCATCTGCGACCTGGCGCCCAACTGCGTCATTGCAGTGTCCAGAACAAGCATAGAAGCCATTTGCGATCATGCAAAAAATCAACGGGCAGTTCGTCGGTTGAATCGGCGGTGTGCCGCCAGTCAGGGATTGTCCGCGGCGGCGATCATCTTCTCGAGAAAAGTCGCCAGTCCGACTTCCTCGGCCCTGAGTCCTTTGCGTGTTCTGGGGCGCGGCAACTCGGCCAGGGCCCCCAGGAGAAATCCGTCGAGCACTGCCGGGTGGATGTAGCACTTGCGGCAGACCGCCGGGGTGTTGCCCAGTTGCCGGGCGACGTTCTTGACCATCTCCACCACATGGCGCTTGGCGTCCGACTCCGGCTCCCATTGCAATTGACGCAATACCGACAACGCCAGGACGCTGCCAGCCCAGGTGCGGTAATCCTTGGCGGTGAAGTCGGCGCCGGTCAGGGTTTGCAGGTAGGCGTTGACGTCGGAGGAGCTGATGTTATGCCGCTCGCCGTTTTCATCCAGATACTGAAACAGGTTTTGCCCGGGGATTTCCTGGCAGCGCTTGATGATCCGCGCCAGGCGCCGGTCTTTCACGGTGATCTGATGTTCAACGCCGCTTTTGCCGCGGAACTGGAACAGGATCGCACTGCCATTGATCTCGACGTGACGGCTGCGCAGGGTGGTCAGGCCGTATGAGCGGTTATCCCGCGCGTACTGCGTATTGCCGACCCGGATCAGTGTCGCATCGAGCAAGGTGATGACCGTGGCCATGACTTTGTCCCGACTGAAACCCGGTGCCGCCAACAGCGTTTCCAGCTGTCGGCGCAGTTTGGGCAAGGCGCGTGCGAAGTCCCGCAGGCGCGAGTACTTATCGGCATCGCGCACTTCCCGCCAGCGTGCGTGATAACGGTATTGCTTGCGACCCCGGGCATCGCGTCCGGTGGCTTGCAGGTGGCCGCGCGGGTCGGCGCAGATCCACACGGCGGTGTAGGCCGGGGGCACGGCGAGGGCGTTGATGCGCTTGATTTCGTCCGGGTCGGTGATGCGCTGGCCCGCGGGATCGAAGTAGCAGAACTTGCCGCGCAGTGTCCTGCGGGTGATGCCGGGCAGGGTGTCATCGACGTAATGCAAATCAGGCGGCAGCAAGTCGGGCGGTACGGTATCGGACATGGCGGTAGTCCTTGCAACGAATCAGGGGCCGTTATTGCCATTGACCGCAGGCCGTTGCAGTGGTGCCGGCAAAGTTATTCCAGCCAGGCCATGCCAGCCAGATTATGCCAGCACGGCGACCGCCTTGATCTGGGCCCAGAGTTGCTGGCCGGGCTGCACGCGCAACTGGTCCCGGGAGTAGCGGGTGATTCGCGCCAGCAGCGGCGTGCCGGCGGCGTCCAGGCGGATCAGCACGTGAGCGGCATTGTCGGCGCCCATCTCACTGATCACGGTGACCGGCAGGCGATTGAGGATGCTGCTGTGCTCGACGTTGTGCAGGCTCAGGCTGACATCCCGGGCCTGAACCTTGCAGCGCAGTGCCTGGCCCGCGTCCATCGGCGTGTGCGCCACGCGAATGTTCAGGGCGGTGCCTGGCAGCTGCAGAGTCAGCAGTTGATACTCGGGGTCATAGGTACTGACATGCCCCTCGATCACCACGCCCGCGTCATCGCCCAATGCCAGGGGCAGATCGAGCCGGGCCAGGGTTTCGCCGATCGGCCCGCTGGCCAGCGCCTTGCCATCGCTGAGCAGGACGATGTGGTCGGCCAGCCGTGCGACTTCGTCCTGGGAGTGACTGACGTACAGCACCGGGATGTCCAGTTCATCGTGCAGCCGTTGCAGGTAGGGCAGGATTTCGCTTTTGCGTTGGCTGTCCAGCGCCGCCAGCGGTTCGTCCATCAGCAGCAGTTTCGGGCTGGTGAGGAGGGCGCGGGCGATGCCGACCCGTTGCCGTTCACCGCCGGAAAGGTGCTGCGGATGGCGGTCCAGCAGATGGCCGATCCCGAGCAGTTCGGTGGCGTGAGTCATATCGACCCGGCGTTGCTGTTTCGGGATGCGCTTCAAGCCGAATTCCAGGTTGGCCAGCACCGACAGATGGGGAAACAGGCTGGCCTCCTGAAACACATAACCCAGTGCGCGTTTGTGCGGCGGGACGAAAATCTGCTGGTCGCTGTCCTGCCAGACCTCATCGTTGACCTGGACAAAGCCCTGTTCGGCCCGTTCCAGGCCGGCAATGCAGCGCAGGCAAGTGGTCTTGCCCGAGCCGGAGTGACCGTACAGCGCGGTGACGCCACGACCGGGCAATTGCAAGTCCACATTCAGGGCGAATCCCGAATATTTCAGTTTCAAGCGCATATGAATCATCGATCAGCTCCAGCCCGCTTTGGTTTTGCGGCTGGAGTAGAGCGCCAGCAACACGGCAAACGAGAACACCAGCATCGCCCCGGCCAGCCAATGGGCCTGGGCGTATTCCATGGCCTCGACGTGGTCGTAGATCTGTACCGAGACCACCCGGGTCTTGTCGGGAATGTTGCCGCCGATCATCAACACCACGCCGAACTCGCCGACGGTGTGGGCGAAACCGAGGATGGCCGCGGTGATGAAACCCGGCCGGGCCAGGGGCAGGATCACGCTGAAAAAAGTGTCCCAGGGATTGGCGCGCAAGGTCGCGGCCACTTCCAGGGGGCGGGTGCCGATGGCGGAAAAAGCGTTTTGCAGCGGCTGGACCACGAATGGCATCGAGTACAGCACCGAGCCGATCACCAGCCCCGCAAAACTGAAGGTAAGGGTGCCGAGCCCCAGGGATTGGGTGAACTGGCCGACAAACCCGTGGGGGCCGAGGGCAAGCAACAAATAAAAGCCAATGACCGTAGGCGGCAGCACCAGGGGCAGGGCGACGATCGCCCCGACCGGACCGCGCAGCCAGGATTGGGTGCGCGACAGCCATAACGCAATCGGCGTGCCGATGATCAGCAGGATGACCGTGGTCAGCGACGCCAGTTTCAGGGTCAGCCAGATGGCGGAAAAGTCGGCACTCGATAGGGTCATTTAGAGTTGGTAACCGTAGGACTTGATGACGGCGGCGGCTTTCGGACCCTTGAGGTAGTCAACCAGTGCCTTGGCGGCCGGGTTGTCCTTGCCTTTGTTGAGGATCACCGCATCCTGTTTGATCGGGTCGTGCATCTCGCCCGGAACGATCCAGGCCGAACCGCCGGTGACTTTGCCGTCTTTATAGATCTGCGACAAGGCCACGAAGCCCAGTTCGGCGTTGCCGGTGGAGACGAACTGATAGGCCTGGGTGATGTTCTGGCCTTCGACGATCTTGGCTTTGACCTTGTCGGTCAGGCCCAGCTTGGCCAGCACCTGGGTCGCGGCCAGGCCATAAGGCGCGGTTTTTGGGTTGGCGATGGACAGATGCTGATACCGGGTGTCGCTGAGCACTTTGCCTTTGGCGTCGACGTAGCCTTCCTTGGCTGACCACAGCGCCAGGGTGCCGATGGCGTAGGTGAAGCGCGAGCCCTTGACGGTGTCGCCTTCGGTTTCAAGTTTTTGCGGGGTGGTGTCGTCGGCGGAGAGGAACACTTCGAACGGTGCGCCGTTCTTGATCTGGGTGTAGAACTGGCCGGTTGCACCAAAGGAGGTGACCAGTTTGTGCCCGGTGTCTTTCTCGAAACCAGCCGCGATGGCCTGGATCGGCGCGGTGAAGTTGGCCGCGACGGCGACCTGGACTTCCTCCGCCTGGGCAGAACCCAAGGCAAACACAGCGATCAGGCTTGCAAGGCAGGTGGGGGCAAAACGTGAGGCACGAATGGTCATGAAACGGCTCCGTTATAGGCAAGTACAGAGGGATGAAACGCTATATAGCTGAATATATAGCGAAACGCCTGCAAACGGAACGCTGTAGATATGGCTGCGTAGGAGCTGGCTTGCCAGCGAAGGCGACCTTGAGTCTTGCAGCGCCAATGAAAACGCCTTCGCCAGCAAGCCGGCTCCTACAGGGTATGGCGTTTTCCACAATTCAACCGTACACCGGTGATCCCCGTAGGAGCTGGCTTGCCAGCGAAGGCGGCCTCATAAACGCTGCAAGTTTTGAACCCGGTTAATCAATCTAGCCAACCCTTCATCCGCCAGTTTGCGGGTCAGCTGCGCCGTGCTCATTTCAACCCCCAGGGTAAACGCTTGCCCGGCCCACAGGTTGCTGAAGTCCGCTTCCCCCTTGGCCCGCAACGGCATCAGCGCCCCCCCAGCCAGCGGGAAGGCCGGTGCTTTATCGCTCATCGGACCGAGTTCGCGCATGACCCGGTTGAGAATGCCCCGTGCCGGGCGACCGGTAAAAATGTTGGTCACGGCGGTCTCGCTGGCCCTGGCCGTGCGCAGGGCCTTGTGGTGAGAGGCGCTGACCTTGGCCTCTGGCGTGAACAGATACGCGGTGCCCACTTGCACCGCCGATGCCCCGAGCAAAAATGCCGCCGCGACGCCTCGCGCATCGGTTATGCCACCCGCGGCGATGACCGGCACTTTCACGGCGTCGACGATCTGCGGCACCAGGGCGAAGAGGCCGATCTGGCTGCTCAGATCGTCGCTGAGGAACATCCCGCGGTGACCACCCGCTTCATAACCCATGGCGATGATCGCATCACAACCCTGCTGCTCAAGCCAAATGGCTTCTTCGACGGTGGTGGCCGAAGACAGGACTTTGGCCCCGGTCGCTTTCACCCGATCCAGCAAGGATTTTTCCGGCAGGCCGAAGTGAAAACTCACGACTTCGGGACGTAGCGCTTCGATCACTTCGCAGGCCGCGTTATCGAACGGCGCGCGGTTGGACACTGGTGTCGGCGCGTCAAAGTCGACGCCCAGTTCGCGGTAATAAGGCGCTAGCAGATGTTTCCAGTCCCGGGCGCGTTGCTCATCGACCGCCGGAGATTGATGACAGAAGAAATTGACGTTGATCGGTCGCTGGCTGTGCTGACGAATCGTCTGCAGTTCTTCGCGCAACTGCTCGACGCTCAGCATGGCGGCGGGCATCGAGCCCAGTCCGCCGGCGTTGCTCGCCGCGATCACCATGGCCGAGGTCGTGGCGCCGGCCATGGGCGCCTGGATGATCGGCAGTTCGATTCCGAGCAGATCAAGAATGCGGGTATCTGGCCATTGGCTCATTGCACAATTCTCCAACGTGAATACAGGACAGGAACGACAAAACCGCTGTGTGTAAAAGGGGGGTGTAGAAGCTGTCGAGCGAAGCGAGGCTGCGATCTTTTGATCTTGATCTTTGCTCTAGAACCTTTGATCTTATGATCTACAGCCCCTCCCGCTCCAGCAACTGCCGCTTGCGCTCCACCCCCCATCGATACCCCGACAAATTACCATCGCTGCGCACCACGCGGTGGCACGGAATCGCCACCGCCAGGCTGTTCGCGCCACAGGCCTGCGCTACGGCGCGCACGGCTTTCGGTGCGCCGATGAGCTGGGCGATCTCGGCGTAGCTGGCGGTGCTGCCGACCGGAATCTCCCGCAGCGCTTGCCAGACCCGCTCCTGAAACGCCGTACCGCGAACATCCAGCGGCAAGTCCAGGCCGATGGCCGGGGCTTCGATAAAACCGACGACCTTGGCAATCAGCTGCTCGAACTCGTGATCGGCACCGATCAGGTTGGCCCGCCGAAACTTGTCCTGCAGGTCACAGACCAGTTGGTGCGGATCATCGCCGAGCAGGATCGCGCACACCCCGCGGGTACTTTGCGCCACCAGAATCGCGCCCAGGGAACACTGGCCGACGGCAAAACGAATGTCGGTGTTCTGGCCGGCTGCGCGGTAATCGCCGGGTTTCATGCCCAGCAACTGATCCGCCGCCTCGTAAAATCGACTGTTGGAGTTGAAGCCGGCGTCATACAGCGCGTCGGTCACCGAACCACCATCGGTCAAGCGCTCGCGGACCTTGCGGGAACGATGGGCCGTGGCATAACCCTTGGGTGTCAGCCCGGTCACGGTCTTGAACACCCGATGGAAGTGAAAACTGCTCAGGCCCGCAGCCAGCGCCAGTTCACCCAGCGCGGGCAGGTGTTCGGCGGTTTCGATCTGGCGGCAAGCGGCGGCCACGGTCAGGGCATGTCGTGCGGCGACTCGCTCTGGTCCTTGACCGCCCGTTTGCTCGGACGATAACCCGCCGCCTCGGCTTGGGCGGCGGTGTCGAAGAATTCGACATTCTGCGGTTTCGGCAAGCGCGCCAGGCTGCTGGGGCGACAGTAGATACCGGTGGTTTTCACGGCATAGACAAACTGCCCGTCGGCGCGAGGATCACGCGCGACGACAGCGGCCCAGCGCGGGTCTAGCTCGGTGGCGATAATTGGCGAGTGACTGGTCATGGCGTCATATCCGTTGGTCCGTTCAACCCAGATTAACCAGGCGCCGGGGCGCTGCACTCCGGGTCTTGCGGTCGAATTCGAGGGCGTCATCCGGCGGTGCGGAAGGTGAAATTGATGCGTTGCTCCCCCAGGCGCGAATGCTGGCCGGCCTTGATCGGCAACACCCCGTGATAACGCAGGCGATCGACGCCGCCCCAGACCACGATATCGCCATGCAACAACGGTATTCGCTGGCTTTTGTCACTGCGCTCGAAGCCGCCGAACAGGAACATCGCCGGCAACCCCAGCGACACCGAGACAATCGGCGCCGCGAGGCAGGCTTCGTCCTTGTCCTGGTGCAACGACATCTTCGCGCCGGGGACATAACGGTTGACCAGGCAGGCATCGGGCACGAAACCGGCAAACCCTGCTTCACGCGCCGCCGCCTGGGCCAGTTCGAAAAACACCGCGGGCATCGCTGGCCAGGGTTGTCCGGTTTGCGGGTCATGGCGGGTGTAGCGGTAGCCGCTGCGGTCGGTGGTCCAGCCCCAGGTGCCGCAACTGCTCATGGCCGCCGACATGGTGAAGCCGCCCGGCGTGACCATCTGGCGCAACGGCGCCGCGGCCAGCACTGTGTCCAGCGCGGGCAGCAACCGGTCCAGCCAGGGCAGGGCAAAGCCCCTCAGGACGAAAGACTGTTCGCCAATCTGTTCGCGCCGGGGCTGCTGCTCGGGTTCGGCATCGGTAAACAGGTCGAAAGTGATCGGGGACATGGGCTCATGAGGCATCGTGAAAAATGATTCCAAGGGTATGCCGTTTTCCGCTGTGCAGGCGACTTACGCCGTGGCGCAGGGTCACGCGGTAATCGCCGCGAATGCCTTTGACCGGTCGTTGATTGACCGCAAAGATCACGCCGTCGCCTTTCTTCAGGCCGATGACCTGTGGCCGTGACTGCATTCGTGGCCGCTGTTCGGTCAGCACGAACTCGCCGCCGGTGAAATCTTCGTCCGGCGCTGACAGCAGAATCGCCACTTGCAGCGGGAACACCTGTTCACCGTACAAATCCTGATGCAAGCAGTTGTAATCCTGCGGCCCATATTGCAGCAACAACGGGGTCGGGCGCTCCTGACCGGCGGCATGGCAGCGTTCGAGAAAAGCTTCGTGCGTCTCGGGGAAACGGGTCGGCAGGGCCATGCGTTCGTACCAGCGATTGGCGATCGGCACCAGGCGAGGGTAGAGCGCACTGCGCAAGCGAGCGACGACATCGGGCAAAGGATATCTGAAGTATTTGTACTCGCCACGGCCAAAACCGTGACGAGCCATGATCACTTGCGAGCGGAACGGTGCTGACCGGGGGTACAGGGCGCGGACTGCATCGCACGTCTGGCCACTCAAGAGCGATCGGATGATCGCGCAGCCATCCTGATCCAGTTGCTGCTCCAGGGCTGGCCAGTCCAGTCCTTCGAGAAGTGGCTCGCTCATCGCCGTGCCTCGCGATCGGCAATGTCGCTGATAGGGCGAATCGAGGAAGTGGACATGTTCTGACGCCTTGACCTGGGTTGAGGTCGCCAGTCTAGGGAGCGCTGCCGGCGCGAACACTCCGGCGCTTGCGGTCGAATTCCTCGCTGCGGATTGAGTTACAGCGCTTTGCTGACGCTGATTTCACTGATGACATCGTCACCCTGGCCATGAATGGCGTCCAGCGCGACTTTGGCTTCTGCTTCGGTGCCGTTTTCAAGCTGGGCAAATTCGAAGCGGCGCTCGCCGTTGAGTTTGTATTTGATGACGTACTTGGTCGTTTGAGCCACGGTCATACCTGCTGGTCTGTGGGTGGTCGCGTCACTCAGCTCAGTTTCGAGCTGGAGCGGCGGATGATCTTGATCGAATGGGTCAGGGTCGGTTTGCGGGTCACGCTGATCGGCCGGCGGTTGACCGTGTCGATGGTGATGTTCCAGAAGCCGGTGCTCGGTGCAGTGATACGCGCCGGGAAGGTGTCGAACGCACCGCCGTGGTAAGTGTGACGACCGCCATTCTTGAAGCTGCGGAAATTGGCGTCGTTCATCAAGCGGATGTTGCAGGTTTGCGAGCACTGAATGACGACGATGTCGTCTTCGTTGAGGTGCTCGCGCTGGTGGATAAATTTCATGGGCGCCTCCAGAAGGGCTTTTTCTACAAAATCAAAACGATAGCATGGGCGATTGGCGCAGTTTATCAGCCCGAACAGGTTATTATCCGGTCGTCGAGGCGTGCTTTGGCAATTAAAAACAGTTATTCGCGATTCCATGCGCGATAAACGCAACGAGCCTCGGAGAAAAACCGCGTTTATGCGGTCGGAGGCTCTTTATCGGAGATTTAACATGAAATGGGGTATATGGATCCTGCCGTTGGTAGTGGCGATGAGTGGTTGTGCGAGTGTCTCGGATATCAGTCAGACGCTGCCTACCATGAGTGTGATTTCAGGCAAGAAACCCCATGAGTATGCGCAGTGCCTGAGCGAAAAACTGGCCGACAGCCGTGGCGCCCTGCAGGTCGAACCGCAGAAGGATGGTGTGCGGGTGATCGTGCCGCAGAAGCTATCCTCGGGCCCTGCGGCGGTATTCGACATCGAAGAGCGCTCCAGCGGCAGTAGCATCAAGTTGCACGAACGCATTTCCAATGTGCCATTGCGCCCCCAGGATGTACGCGATGCCGCCACCGCGTGCATTTCCGGCTGATGGACTCAAGAACGCCACGTTTATGTAGGAGCGAGCTTGCTCGCGATGGGCTCACGAGCGCGGCCGTTTAACCAGTAAACACGCGTTATCGTTAACGACCATCGCGAG
>NZ_MULM01000152.1:0-65110 GCF_002029345.1 Pseudomonas sp. VI4.1 | reverse complement strand
CAAGCCAGCTCCTACAGGGGGAATGCGGGTCAACTGTAGGAGCTGGCTTGCCAGCGAAGAGGCCCTGACAGGCGCTACATAACCAAGAACTAAGAGGCCGCCGGCTGACTATGCGGAAACAACAAATCCACAAACCGCTCCGCCGTGGGCTGCGGTTCATGGTTGGCCAGGCCGGCGCGCTCGTTGGCTTCGATAAACACGTACTCCGGCTGATCGGCGGCGGGCACCATCAGGTCGAGTCCGACCATCGGAATATCCAGTGCCCGCGCCGCCCGCACCGCCGCATCGACCAGGGTCGGATGCAGGATCGCCGTGACATCCTCAAGAATGCCGCCGGTATGCAGGTTCGCCGTGCGCCGTACGAACAGATGCTCGCCGGCCGGCAGAACGCTCTCGTAGTCGTAGCCTGCCGCCTGCAAGGTGCGCTCGGTTTCATGATCCAGCGGGATTTTGCTTTCGCCGCTGGTGGCCGCCTGGCGCCGTCGACTCTGGGCTTCGATCAGCGCACCGATGGAATGCTGACCATCACCCACGACCTCGGCCGGACGGCGGATAGCGGCGGCGACCACTTCGAAACCGATCACCACGATTCGCAGGTCGAGACCTTCGTGGAAACTTTCCAGCAGCACGCGGCTGTCGAACTGGCGGGCTGCCTCGATGGCTTGCTGGACGTCTTCGATGCTCTGCAAATCCACCGCGACGCCTTGGCCCTGCTCGCCGTCCAGGGGTTTGACCACCACCCGCTCATGCTCATCGAGAAACGCCAGATTGTCGTCCGCGTTACCCGCGAGCTGTTGCGCCGGCAGATTCAATCCGGCCTTTTTCAGCGTTTTGTGGGTCAGGCTTTTGTCCTGACACAAGGTCATGCTGATAGCACTGGTCAGATCGCTCAAGGATTCACGGCAACGTACCCGACGACTGCCATGGACCAAGGTGAACAGGCCGGCCTCGGCATCATCGACCTGCACGTCGATGCCGCGCCGATGCGCTTCCTCGACGATGATCCGCGCATAGGGATTGAACTCGGCTTCGGGACCCGGACCGAGGAACAGCGGCTGATTGATGCTGTTCTTGCGCTTGATGGCGAAGGTCGACAGGTTGCGAAAACCCAGCTTGGCGTAAAGGCTTTTTGCCTGGCGGTTGTCGTGCAGCACTGACAGGTCCAGGTAACTCAAGCCGCGGCTCATGAAGTGTTCGATCAAGTGGCGCACCAGTACTTCACCGACGCCCGGTCGCGAACATTGCGGGTCGACGGCCAGGCACCAGAGGCTGCTGCCGTTTTCCGGGTCTTTGAACGCCTTGTGATGATCGAGGCCCATGACGCTGCCGATGAGCGCGCCACTGTCCTCATCCTCAGCCAGCCAGAATACCGGGCCGCCCTGGTGACGCGGGGTCAGCAGGCTCGGGTCGATCGGCAGCATGCCGCGCAGCTGATACAGCTGATTGATTGCCGACCAGTCCGCATCGCTCTGGGCCCTCCGAATGCGAAAACCGCGAAACACCCGGGTGGACTGCCGGTAATCGCTGAACCACAGACGCAAGGTGTCGGACGGGTCGAGAAACAGTTGCGCCGGCTCCAGCCCCAGCACTTGCTGGGGAGCGGCAACGTAGAGCGCGATGTCGCGTTCGCCCGGCTGCTCGTTGAGCAACTCCTGGGCGAGGCTCGCCGGGTCGGCAAAGGTGTGGCCGATCAACAATCGGCCCCAACCGCAGTGCACGGCGATCGGCGCCGCACCCAATTCGCTGCCGTCTTCGGCCAGGCGCGCCTGCAAGCGTTCGTAGGAGGGCGCCTGACCGCGCAACAAGCGTTGGCTGTAAGCCGTGGCATGGGGTTTCATCGATCAGATTCCTTGTTCACTGAGCCACAGGTTCAGGGCCGCCAATTGCCACAGCTTGGAGCCGCGCAACGGGGTCAACTGGCCTTGCGGGTCGGTCAGCAGGCGATCGAGCATTTCCGGTTGGAACAGACCGCGATCCTGGCTGGGATCGAGCAGCAATTCACGCACCCAGTTCAGCGTGTCGCCCTGCAAGTGCTTCAGGCCGGGGACCGGGAAGTAACCTTTCTTGCGGTCGATCACTTCACTCGGAATCACCAGTCGCGCCGCTTCTTTCAAGACTTGCTTGCCGCCGTCCGGCAGTTTGAATTTGCCTGGCACCCGGGCCGACAACTCCACCAGGCGGTAGTCGAGGAACGGCGTGCGCGCTTCCAGGCCCCAGGCCATGGTCATGTTGTCGACGCGTTTGACCGGGTCGTCCACCAACATGATCGTGCTGTCCAGACGCAAGGCTTTATCCACCGCTGCATCGGCACCGGGTTGGGCGAAATGTTCCTTGACGAAGTCACCCGCGGCGTCATTGGCGGTCAACCATTTCGGCTGCACGGTGGCGGCGTAGTCGTCGTAGCTGCGGTCAAAAAATGCATCGCGATAGGCGGCATAAGGATCTGCGGCGCCGTCGACTTGCGGATACCAATGGTATCCGGCAAACAACTCGTCCGCGCCCTGGCCGCTCTGCACCACCTTGCAGTGCTTGGCGACTTCCCGGGACAGAAGATAAAAGGCGATGCAGTCGTGGCTGACCATCGGCTCGCTCATGGCGCGGAACGCCGCGGGCAGTTGCTCGATGATCTCTTTTTCGTCGATGCGCAGTTGGTGGTGCTGGGTGTTGTAGTGTTTGGCGATCAGGTCCGAATACTGGAACTCGTCGCCGCGCTCGCCGCCGGCATCCTGGAAACCGATGGAAAAGGTCGACAGGTTTTCCACGCCGACTTCTCGCAGCAGACCGACCAGCATGCTCGAATCGACACCGCCGGACAGCAGCACGCCGACATCAACTGCGGCACGTTGACGGATCGCCACCGCGTCGCGGGTGCTGTCGAGCACCCGGTCGCGCCAGTCTTCGAGGGTCAGGTTCATCTCGTCGGCGTGTGGACCGTAGGGCAGGGTCCACCAGGTTTTCTGCTCGGTGGTACCGTCCGCTTCGATGCGCATCCAGGTCGCCGGTGGCAGTTTTTCGATGCCCGCCAGCAAGGTGCGCGGCGCCGGGACCACGGCGTGGAAATTCAGATAATGATTGAGCGCCACCGGATCGAGGATCGGGTTGATGTCGCCGCCCTTGAGCAACGCCGGCAGGGACGAGGCAAAGCGCAGGCGCTGGCCGGTGCGCGACAGGTACAGCGGCTTCACACCCAGACGGTCGCGGGCGATGAACAGACGTTTGGCATAGCGCTCCCAGATGGCGAAGGCGAACATGCCATTGAGCTTGGGCAGCAGTGCTTCGCCCCAGGCGTGATAGCCCTTGAGTAGCACTTCGGTGTCACCGCCGGAATAGAAGGCGTAGCCCAGGCTTTCCAGCTCGGTACGCAGTTCCGGGAAATTGTAGATAGCGCCATTGAAGGCCAGGGACAAGCCCAGTTGGTTGTCGACCATCGGCTGCGCCGAGCCGTCCGACAGGTCCATGATTTTCAGGCGACGATGGCCCAGGGCAATCGGCCCTTGGGCCTGGAAGCCCCATGCGTCAGGGCCGCGAGGGGCCAGGTGATGGGTGATTCGTTCAACGGCTGCAAGGTCCGCAGGTTGATGATCAAAGCGTAACTCGCCAGCTAATCCGCACATAAAGTCCTTACCGGTTTTTCCGTTGGGGAGGGTCAAGCGATACCGCACCAAAAACGGTGGGTACTCAGAAACTGACCCGGGTAAATCCCCGTAGTTTTAGACCGATAAGTTATAAGCGTAGGGTTCAGACTTTTCCGCGGACCAATTGGCGCACAGCAAAACGGTTCGGATGACAGGCCTCGGCGACTGACCTGGGCAGGGGCAGCGGTTCGTTGTCGATCCATGCAGCGAGCAATTCGCCCGACAGTGGCGCGGTGATCAAGCCGCGAGAACCGTGGCCGCTGTTGAGGTAAAAACCCTCGAGCCAGGGGCAGGGAATGTCCGGTACTTGCCGGGCGTCCTTGCTCAGTACGGCGTAGGCGTCGGCGAACGCTGCCTGCTCGGCCAACGGGCCGACGATCGGCAGATAGTCCGGGCTGGTGCAACGGAACGCGGCGCGTCCTTCAAGCTGTAGCGGGTCCAGTTCCCGAGCCTGCAGGCGCGTGGCCAGGTCGAGGGAGATGTCCTCGAGCAACGCCAGGTTGCCCAGGTGCTCATTGAGGGTCGGGGTCAGGTCATCGCTCTTGAAGTCGAAGCTGGCGCCGAGTGTGTGTTCACCCAGTCGAGCCGGCGCGACATAACCGTCGGCGCAGACGACGGTGGTCAGGCCCTGGCTTTGCGGGGTTTGCGCCAGCCGGGTGATCTGGCCACGAATGCGTTTGAGCGGCAGTTCGGCACTCTGTGGAAAACGCTTGATCTCGGCGGCACCGGCCAGGATCACCACGGGGGCACTGGCCAGCAAATCATCGCCGCCCCAGGCCTGCCACTGCTGATCAACCTTGCGCAGTTCCAGGACGTCGCGATGGGGCAGCCAATGGATGTTCGCCGAGGACGCCTGCCAATGGCACAACGCTGGCGGATGCACCCAGCCACCTTCCGGGAAGAATAAACCGCCGTGCTCCAGGGCGATGCCGGCCTGTGCCTGCGCCCGCGGTTGATCGAGCAAGTGCGCCAGGTCTGGCGAAAAGGCGGCGGCCAATTGCGCCTGACGCTCGGCTTCCTTGGCATTGAAGGCCAATTGCAGGACGCCACAATCGTCCCAGTCGAGGCCCCGCTGCAAATGCTCGAGCAGGCGTCGGGTGTAGCCGAAGCCGCTGACGATCATTTGCGACAACGCCGTGCCATGGGCCGAAAGCTTGAGATACAGCACGCCCTGGGGATTGCCCGACGCTTCCTGTGCCAGCGCATCGTGCGCTCCAGCAGGCTGACGTGCCAACCCCGCGCAGCCAGGCTGGCAGCCGTCGCGCAACCGGCCAGGCCGGCGCCGATCACCAGCGCCCGACGTTCGCCGGTCAGCGGTGCGGGGCGGGCAAACCAGGGTTTGGCAACGGCGGGTGCCAGGGCGTGTTCAGGCCAGCCAAGGAAGTTGCCGCGCAGGATCTCCCATTTGTGGCCGATGCCTGGCGTGCGCTTCATCTTGAAGCCTGCGGCATTCAGCAACCGGCGCACCCATCCGGTGCTGGTGAAGGTGCTCAGGGTAGAGCCTGGCGCGGCCAAGCGCGCCAGCTCGGCGAACAGTTCGGCGGTCCACATGTCGGGGTTTTTCGCCGGAGCGAAGCCGTCGAGAAACCAGGCGTCGACCTGTGCATCCAACTGCGGCAATTGCTCCAGGGCATCCCCGATCAACAAGGTCAGGACCACTCGGCCGTTGTCCAGGATAAGCCTCTGGAAGCCTTGATGGATCGCCACGTACTGCGCCAGCAGTTGCTCGGCAAAGGGTTTGAGTTCAGGCCACAGGGCCAGCGCCCGCTGCAGGTCCGGCAGGCTCAGCGGATACTTTTCGACACTCACGAAATGCAACCGCGCACCCGCCACCGCCTGCTGTTCGAACAACTGCCAGGCGCAGAGAAAATTCAATCCGGTGCCGAAACCGGTCTCACCGATCACCAGTCTTGAGCCCACCGCTAACGCGGCAAAGCGTTCACGCAGATTGTTTTGCTCAAGGAAGACGTAACGGGTTTCATCAAGGCCCGACTTATCCGAAAAATAGACATCGTCGAACACCCGCGAACGCGGGAGCCCTTGGTCGTCCCAGTCGAGCTGGGCGTGGGGCAATACAGGTTTCATGGCAGGCTCGGCAACGGCAAGGCGGCCATTCTAGCCCTGTAGGAGCGAGCTTGCTCGCGATGGTCGCCAACGACAACGCGTATCTGCCGGATAATACGCGGTGTTCCGAAATCCATCGCGAGCAAGCTCGCTCCTACACCAGCATTACAAAACCACAGGGAATTTTCTCTGCGGACTAATGGCCCAATCCGCTAGTCTTGCTCAATCCTGAAAGGAGCCGTCCATGTTCGAATCTGCTGAAATCGGTCACGTCATCGACAAAGACACTTATGACAGTGAAGTGCCAGCGCTGCGCCAGGCGTTGCTGGAGGCGCAGTTCGAACTGCAACAGCAGAAGCGCTTCCCGGTGATTATCCTGATCAACGGCATCGAAGGCGCGGGCAAGGGCGAGACGGTCAAGCTGCTCAACGAATGGATGGACCCGCGCCTGATCGAGGTTCGCACCTTCGATCAACAGACCGACGAAGAACTGGCTCGGCCACCGGCCTGGCGTTATTGGCGGATGCTCACGGCCAAGGGCCGCATGGGGATTTTCTTCGGCAACTGGTACAGCCAGATGTTGCAGGACCGGGTCCATGGCGTAATCAAGGATCCGCGGCTCGATCAAGCCATCAACGCCGCCGAGCGACTGGAGAAGATGCTGTGCGACGAAGGCGCGCTGATCTTCAAGTTCTGGTTCCACCTCTCCAGGAAACAAATGCGCGCGCGGCTCAAGGCCCTGGCTGACGATCCCTTGCACAGTTGGCGCATCAGCCCGCTGGACTGGCAGCAGTCGCAGACCTACGACAAATTCGTCAAATACGGCGAACGCATCCTGCGTCGCACCAGCCGCGACTACGCGCCATGGCATGTGATCGCCGGGATGGACCCGCGCTATCGCAGCCTGGCGGTGGGCATGATTCTGCTCGAGGGCCTGCAAGCCGCCCTGAAGCGCCCCAAAATTCACCCGGACAAAGTCAACGCCGCGCCATTGGTCAGCAGTGTCGACCAGATGAACCTGCTCGACAGCCTGGACTTGAGCCTGAATCTGGACAAGGCCGATTACGAAGAACAGCTGATCACCGAGCAGGCGCGGTTCTCCGGACTGATGCGTGATAAACGCATGCGCCGACACGCCCTGATCGCCGTGTTCGAAGGCAATGACGCGGCGGGCAAGGGCGGGGCCATTCGCCGGGTCGCCGCGGCGCTGGACCCACGCCAGTACAGCATCGTGCCGATCGCCGCGCCCACTGAAGAAGAGCGGGCGCATCCCTATATGTGGCGGTTCTGGCGCCATATTCCGGCGCGCGGCAAGTTCACCGTGTTCGACCGCTCCTGGTATGGCCGGGTGCTGGTGGAGCGCATCGAAGGTTTTTGCAGCGCGGCGGACTGGTTGCGCGCCTACGGTGAAATCAACGACTTCGAAGAGCAGATCGCCGATGCCGGGGTGATCGTGGTCAAGTTCTGGCTGGCCATCGACAAACAGACGCAGATGGAGCGATTCGAAGAGCGTGAACAGACGCCTTTCAAGCGCTTCAAAATCACTGAAGATGATTGGCGCAATCGGGAAAAGTGGGACGACTATCGGGCCGCGGTCGGCGACATGGTCGATCGCACCAGCACCGAGATCTCGCCCTGGACCCTGGTGGAGGCCAATGACAAGCGCTGGGCCCGGGTCAAGGTGTTGCGCACGATCAATGTGGCGCTGGAAGAAGCGTTCAGGAAATCCGACAAGCAGGCGAAAAAGCACAAGGGGTGAGTCAATGGTTGCGCATACGCAAGGTGAATGATTGTCGCGGTTGGTCATTCTGTGGACTTATGCTCGGTCCACTCCAACCGACAACAACAATGAGGTATGCCATGCGTGAAGTGGTGATCGTCGACAGCGTGCGGACCGGCCTGGCCAAATCCTTTCGCGGCAAGTTCAACATGACCCGTCCGGATGACATGGCGGCGCATTGTGTCGACGCCTTGTTGACGCGCACGGGGATCGACCCGGCCAGCGTCGAGGATTGCATCGTCGGCGCCGGCTCCAACGAAGGCGCCCAGGGCTACAACATCGGGCGCAATGTCGCCGTGCTCTCGCGTTTGGGCGTCGGCTGTGCCGGAATGACCCTCAACCGATTCTGCTCCTCTGGCTTGCAGGCGATTGCCATCGCCGCCAACCAGATCGCCTCGGGTTGCAGCGACATCATCGTCGCCGGCGGCGTCGAGTCCATCAGCCTGACCATGAAAAGCGTCAACACCGACCACCTGATCAACCCGCTGCTCCAGGAGCAGGTGCCAGGCCTCTACTTCCCCATGGGCCAGACCGCCGAAATCGTCGCCCGTCGTTACCACGTCAGCCGCGAACAACAGGACCTGTACGCCCTGCAAAGCCAGCACCGCACCGCCCAGGCCCAGGCTGCCGGCTTGTTCGACGATGAAATCGTGCCCATGGCGGTGAAGTATCGGGTTGAAGACAAGGCCTCCGGGCAAGTGCAGATCCTCGATGGCATCGTCGATCGGGACGACTGCAACCGCCCGGACACCACGCTGCAAAGCCTGGCCGGGCTGAAGCCGGTGTTTGCCGAAGACGGCTCGGTGACCGCCGGCAATTCTTCGCAACTGTCCGATGGCGCCTCCATGACCCTGGTGATGAGCCTGGAAAAAGCCTTGGCCCTGGGACTGAAGCCCAAAGCCTTCTTTCGCGGCTTTGCAGTGGCCGGGTGCGAACCGGATGAAATGGGCATCGGCCCGGTATTTTCGGTGCCCAGGCTGCTCAAGGCGAAGGGCTTGCAGATGGCCGACATCGATCTGTGGGAGCTCAACGAGGCGTTCGCGTCCCAGTGCCTGTACAGCCGCAATCGGCTGGGGATCGATAACGAGAAGTACAACGTCAATGGCGGCTCGATCTCCATCGGCCATCCGTTCGGCATGACCGGTTCGCGGCAGGTCGGGCATCTGGTGCGTGAGCTGCAGCGCCGTCATCTGCGTTACGGCATCGTCACCATGTGCGTGGGCGGGGGGATGGGGGCAACCGGGTTGTTTGAGGCGGTGCGTTAGATTCGAAAGATTTGTTTTCCGATCGATCGCTTTCGCGAGCAAGCCCGCTCCCACAGGGATTTGGTGTGACAGAGATCCAATGTGGGAGCGGGCTTGCTCGCGAAGCAGGCGCCGCGGTTTATCGGTTCATCCGCGCCAGCAGCATCCGCTCTATATAAGCCTGAATCTGCACCTCGGCCTTCTCCAGGTTTTCAAACGGCCCCTCCAGGGTGTTTTCCCGGGTGCTGAAGTACAACTCCCCGTTCACACGGCACATCCGGTCACTGCGAAAGTGGGTGGCGGGGGCGTTGTCCTGGGCGCGCATGCCGTACATGGCGATCTCCTGTAGGGGGCGTTGGTGGATCCAATGAGCTTATGCACGAACCCCTTGGCCTGCATCGCCAACCGATCGACGGCCTATCGCCCCTTGAAAGGGTGCGACCTGTACAGTTTCATTTGCGGCCAGTGGCCAACTGTCCCTGTGTGCCGGGCGACTCTGTGCCTAGAATGACGGTTCTCGCCAAAGGGCTTCGGGGTACGCATGCACATTTCATCGGGTCGCTGGGTTTATGGTCTGTTCCTGGCCTTGTTGACCGCGTTGCTGTGGGGAATCCTGCCGATCAAGCTCAAGCAAGTGCTGCTGGTGATGGATCCGGTGACGGTGACCTGGTTTCGGCTGATGGTGTCGGGCGGGTGCCTGTTCATTTTCCTGGCGGCAACCAGGCGCCTGCCCAGTCGCAAAGTCCTCGGCCCGCGCGGTGGGTGGCTGGTATTGATGGCGGTGCTCGGTCTGGTGGGCAACTACGTGCTGTACCTGATGGGGCTGAACCTGCTCAGCCCCGGCACCGCGCAACTGGTGGTGCAGACGGGGCCGATCATGCTGCTGATTGCCAGCCTGTTTGTGTTCAAGGAGCGGTTCAGCCTGGGGCAGGGGATTGGCCTGCTGGTGCTGCTGGTCGGCTTCGGGTTGTTTTTCAACCAGCGGCTGGTCGAGTTGTTCACGTCCCTGACCGACTATACGGCCGGCGTTCTGTTGGTGCTGTCGGCCTCCACCGTCTGGACCTTTTATGCACTAGGGCAGAAGCAATTGCTGACGGTGTGGAATTCGTTCCAGGTGATGATGGTGATCTACCTGTTTTGCGGGTTGTTGCTGACACCCTGGGTGCATCCGCTGGAGGCGCTGCAACTCAGCCCGTTGCAAGGCTGGCTGCTGCTGGCGTGTTGCATGAACACCCTGATCGCCTATGGCGCGTTTGCCGAGGCATTGGCGCATTGGGAAGCTTCGCGGGTGAGTGCCACCCTGGCGATCACGCCGTTGGTGACCTTTGCGGCGGTGGCGGTGGCGGCGTGGTTGTGGCCGGAGTATGTGCATGCCGAGACGATCAATGGCCTGGGGTACGGCGGGGCGGTGCTGGTGGTGCTGGGGTCGGCGCTGGTGGCATTGGGGCCGTCGTTGATGGCGGGGCTAAGGGCTCGGCGGGTGCGGATGGCGGCCAGTTAGACCGCGTTATCGTTCATCGCGGCCAAGCCACGCTCCCACAGGTTTTGTGTCGTCCACCGAATTTGTGATCGACGCAACACCTGTGGGAGCGGGCTTGCCCGCGATGACTGACTGTAAGGCGCTATAAGGCTCAGCCCTTGGCCCCCGCCTCCAGCATATTCTCCGGCCTCACCCAGGCATCGAACTCTTCATCGGTCAAATACCCCAACTGCAACGCCGCTTCCCGCAAGGTCAGCCCTTCGCCATAAGCCTTCTTGGCTATCTCCGCCGATTTGTCATAACCGATATGCGGGTTCAACGCCGTCACCAGCATCAGTCCGCGCTCCAGATGTTCGGCCATTTTCGCCGCATCCGGCTCCAGGCCGGCGATGCAATGCTGCTGGAAGTTGCTGCAGCCATCGCCCAGCAGCCTGATCGATTGCAGCAGGTTGTGGATGATCACCGGTTTGAACACATTCAGTTGCAGGTGACCCTGACTCGCCGCAAACCCGATGGCGACGTCGTTGCCCATGACCTGGCAAGCCAGCATCGACAGTGCTTCGCACTGGGTCGGATTGACCTTGCCGGGCATGATCGAACTGCCCGGTTCGTTGGCCGGCAGTTTGACCTCGGCAAAGCCGGCACGCGGTCCGGAACCCAGCAGGCGCAGGTCGTTGGCGATTTTCATCAGGGTGACGGCGAGGGTTTTCAGCGCACCGGACAGGGTGGTCAGTGGCTCATGGCCGGCCAGTGCGGCGAATTTGTTCGGAGCGGTGACGAACGGCAGACCGGAAAGGGCGGCCAGTTCGGCGGCGATCGCTTCGCCAAAGCCGTGGGGTGAGTTCAGCCCGGTGCCGACCGCGGTGCCGCCCTGGGCCAGTTCGCAGACCGCCGGCAGCGCGCTGCGGATCGCCCGCTCCGCGTAATCCAGTTGCGCGATGAACGCCGACAACTCCTGGCCGAAGGTAATGGGGGTGGCGTCCATCATGTGGGTGCGGCCGGTCTTGACCAGCTTCATGTGCCGGGCGGATAACTCGGCCAACCCACCGGACAGTTCACTGATCGCCGGCAGCAAATGCTGCTGCACGGCCTGGGCCGCGGCGATATGCATCGCGGTGGGGAAGCAGTCGTTGGAGCTCTGGGAGCGATTGACGTGATCGTTGGGGTGCACCGGGGTCTTGCCGCCGCGCGGGTTGCCGGCCAGTTCATTGGCGCGACCGGCGATCACTTCATTGACGTTCATGTTGCTCTGGGTGCCGCTGCCGGTTTGCCAGACCACCAGTGGGAACTGGTCGTCGTGGCTGCCGTCGAGCACTTCGTCGGCGGCCTGTTCGATCAGCCGGGCGATGTCGGCGGGCAGGTCACCGTTGCGGTCATTGACCCGCGCCGCGGCTTTCTTGATCAGCGCCAGCGCATGCAGCACCGCCAGCGGCATGCGTTCGTCGCCGATGGCGAAATTGATCAGCGAGCGTTGCGTCTGAGCGCCCCAGTAGGCTTCATCCGGGACTTCAACCTGGCCAAGGCTGTCGGTTTCGATACGGCTCATCATGCACACTCCTGTTGGTCTGATAGCGAGTTTAGGCCCTGATCGCCGGCCGTGGTTCCATCAGTCTGGAATTTGACCGTTCACCCCCTCTAAATCAGGCCCGACAAGGCTTGGGGTTGAGCCACACGGTTTTTTAGGCGCAGAATGGTCGCCCTTGGGGTTTTACCTCGCCTGCTAGAAAAGGAAACTCGATGACTCGTCTTCGTGCCATCTGTACCGCGGTTGCACTGGTTTGCGCCAGCGGCCCTGTTTTTGCCGATACCGCCAGCCACAACGCCAGTGCCGAGGCTTTCCTGACGCTGGCGCACGCTGACAAATTGGGCACTCCGGTGTACATGCAAGTGCAGCAAATGTTCGCCCAGCGCTTTGAACAGACCAAAGCCCCCGAGTCGAAAAAAGCCCTGCTGGAAACCTACCAGGCCAAAGCCAACGCCGCTCTGGACCAAGCCATTGGCTGGAACAAGCTGAAGCCGGACATGGTCAAGCTCTACACCACCAACTTCAGCGAATCCGAGCTCAAGGACCTGGTTGCGTTCTACAAGTCGCCACTGGGCAAGAAAGTCCTGGAAAAAATGCCGCAGCTGACCCAGCAATCGGCCCAGATGACCCAGGCCAAACTGGAAAGCGCAGTGCCTGTCGTCAACAAGCTGCTGGCTGACATGACAGCCGAGCTGGAGCCTAAAGGCGCCGCTCCAGCCAAGAAAAAGCCGTAAGCGGAGTTCGGTATGACCATGCAACAACGCATCGAATCGACGCTGGGCCTGTTACAGCCCGAGCACCTGCAAGTGCTGGATGAAAGCCACATGCACAGCCGTGGGTTACAGACCCACTTCAAGGCGGTGGTGGTCAGCGCGCAGTTCGACGGGCTCAATCGCGTCAAGCGCCACCAGAAGGTCTACGGCACGCTCGGCGAGCTGATGGGCGAGTTCCATGCGTTGGCGCTGCATACCTACACGCCCGAGGAATGGGCACAGATCGACGCGGCTCCGGCTTCGCCAACCTGTGCTGGCGGCAGCAAATCCTGATACACCCTCCCTGTAGGAGCCAGGCTTGCCGGCGAAGAACGATTATGCGGTACAGCAGTTGCACCGCAGCGTCTGGTTCGCCGGCAAGCCTGCTCCTACAGCGATGGCGTTATTTTTGCTAGAATCCGCAACGCGCCGCTCACCCGGCGCGTTTTTTTTTCGCATCCGGTTCACCCCTTACGAGGGTAGCCACCTGGAGAATCACCCATGACACCACAGATTGTCGTGGCGGCACTGTATAAGTTCGTCACCCTGGAAGATTACGTCGCCCTGCGCGAGCCACTGCTGCAAGCGATGGTCGACAACGGCATCAAAGGCACGCTGCTGATCGCCGAAGAAGGCATCAATGGCACCGTGTCCGGCAGCCGCGAAGGCATCGATGGCCTGATGGCCTGGCTCAAGAACGACCCGCGCATGGACGACATCGACCACAAAGAGTCGTACTGCGACGACCAGCCGTTCTATCGCACCAAAGTCAAACTGAAGAAAGAAATCGTCACCCTCGGCGTCGAAGGCGTAGACCCGAACAAAAAGGTCGGCACCTACGTCGATCCAGAGAACTGGAACGCACTGATCAGCGATCCCGAAGTGCTGTTGATCGACACCCGCAACGACTACGAAGTCGCGATTGGTACCTTTGAAGGTGCCATCGACCCGAAGACCACCAGTTTTCGCGAATTCCCCGACTACATCAAAGCCCATTTCGACCCGGCCGTGCACAAGAAAGTCGCGATGTTCTGCACCGGCGGCATTCGCTGCGAGAAGGCGTCGAGCTTTATGCTCAGCCAAGGCTTTGATGAGGTCTATCACCTCAAGGGCGGCATCCTGAAGTACCTCGAAGAGGTGCCGCAGGAAGAGACCAAATGGCAGGGCGACTGCTTCGTGTTCGACAACCGCGTGACCGTGCGCCACGACCTCAGCGAAGGCGACTACGATCAATGTCATGCCTGTCGCACACCGATCAGCGTCGACGACCGTGCATCCGAGCATTACGTGGCCGGCATCAGCTGCCCGCATTGCTGGGATAAGCTGAGCGAGAAGACCCGTCGCAGTGCCATCGACCGGCAAAAGCAGATCGAACTGGCCAAGGCGCGCAACCTGCCTCACCCGATCGGCTACAACTACAAGCAAACCCCTTCCGAGGCCTGAACCATGTCTGCGCAACGCCTGCTCTATGTGATGGACCCGATGTGTTCCTGGTGCTGGGGTTTTGCCCCGGTGGCCAACGCGCTGGTCGAGCAGGCGCACGCAGCGGGGGTCGAGGTGCATCTGGTGGTCGGCGGTTTGCGCACCGGCAGTGGCTCGGCGCTGGAGCCGACGACCCGACGCTATATCCTGGAACACTGGCAGGCGGTGACCGAAGCCACCGGCCAGCCATTCAAGCAGGAGGGCGCGTTGCCCGAGGGCTTTGTGTACGACACCGAGCCTGCGTGTCGGGCACTGGTGACGGCACGTAGCCTGGCGCCGGATTGCGCGTGGAAACTGCTCGGGCTGATACAGCACGCGTTTTATGCGCAAGGGCGCGATGTCACCCATGCCAGCGTGCTGGTGGAACTGGCGGAGCAGGCCGGTCTGCCGCGCATCGAGTTCGCCGCCGCGTTCGACCGTGCGGATCAGCATGCCGCAACCGCAGCCGACTTCACCTGGGTCCAGGACCTGGGCATCGCCGGTTTCCCGACCTTGCTGGCCGAGCGTGATGGTCAGTTGGCGCTGTTGACCAATGGCTATCAGCCGCTGAGTGTGTTGTCCCCGTTGCTCGGCCGCTGGCTGGAGCGCGCGGCCTGTGCATGACCTGCCCGATGACGCGCCGGTACCCAAGCGCGTCGATCGTCTGAGCTGGGCGGAAATCCGGCGGCTGGCCCTTCAGCATAAAAAAGCCCTGTGGATCGCCAACGGCGTGGCCGTCCTGGCGACCCTGTGCAGCGTGCCGATCCCCTTGCTGCTGCCGTTGCTGGTGGACGAAGTGTTGTTGGGCCACGGCGACACCGCGCTGAAAGTCATGAACCACGCGCTGCCTGACGTCTGGCAGAAAGCCGCGGGCTACATCGGCCTGATGCTATTGGTGACCTTGGGCCTGCGGTGCGCTGCGCTGCTGTTCAACGTGGTGCAGGCGAAGTTGTTCGCGGCGCTGGCCAAGGACATCGTGTACCGCATTCGTGTACGCCTGATCGAGCGACTCAAGCGCATCTCGCTGGGTGAATACGAAAGTCTGGGCAGCGGCACGGTGACCACGCACCTGGTTACCGACCTCGATACCCTCGATAAATTCGTCGGCGAAACCCTCAGCCGTTTCCTCGTGGCCATGCTGACCCTGGTCGGCACCGCGGGCATCCTGATGTGGATGCACTGGAAACTGGCGCTGCTGATCCTGCTGTTCAACCCGCTGGTGATCTACGCCACGGTGCAGTTGGGCAAGCGGGTCAAGCACCTGAAGAAACTCGAGAACGACAGCACCTCGCGTTTCACCCAGGCCCTGACCGAAACCCTCGATTCGATCCAGGAAGTGCGCGCCGGTAACCGCCAGGGTTTTTTCCTCGGGCGCCTCGGCCAACGGGCTCGTGAAGTGCGCGACTACGCGGTGAGCTCGCAGTGGAAGACCGATGCGTCGAACCGTGCCAGCGGCTTGCTGTTCCAGTTCGGCATCGATATTTTTCGTGCCGCCGCCATGCTCACCGTGCTGTTTTCCGACCTGTCCATCGGGCAGATGCTGGCGGTGTTCAGCTACCTGTGGTTCATGATCGGTCCGGTGGAACAACTGCTGAACCTGCAATACGCCTACTACGCTGCCGGTGGTGCGCTGTCGCGGATCAACGAGTTGCTGGCCCGGGCCGACGAGCCTGAATACCCGGGCGGCGTCGACCCGTTCAACGGCCGCGAAACCGTCGGCATCGAAGTCCAGGGCTTGAGTTTCGGCTACGGCGACGAGCTGGTGCTGGATCAGATGAATCTGTCGATCGCCCCCGGCGAAAAGGTCGCGATTGTCGGTGCCAGCGGCGGCGGCAAAAGCACCCTGGTCCAGCTGCTGCTGGGGCTGTACACGCCGCTTGCCGGGACCATCCGCTTCGGCGGTTCGACCCAGCAGGAGATCGGCCTGGAAACCGTGCGGGAAAACGTCGCCGTGGTCCTGCAGCACCCGGCGCTGTTCAACGACACCGTGCGCGCCAACCTGACCATGGGCCGCGAACGCAGTGATGAGGCATGCTGGCAGGCGCTGGACATTGCGCAGTTGCACGCCACGGTGCGTGACTTGCCCAATGGCCTGGACAGTATCGTCGGCCGTTCCGGCGTGCGCTTGTCCGGCGGACAGCGCCAACGCCTGGCGATTGCGCGGATGGTGCTGGCCGAGCCCAAGGTGGTAATCCTCGACGAGGCCACTTCGGCCCTGGACGCGGCCACCGAATACAACCTGCACCAGGCCATGGCGCGGTTCCTGAGCAATCGCACCACCTTGATCATTGCCCACCGGTTGTCGGCCGTGAAACAGGCCGACCGGGTGCTGGTGTTCGATGGCGGGCGAATTGCCGAGGATGGCGACCATCAGCAATTGATTGCCGATGGTGGTTTGTACGCCAAGCTGTATGGACATTTGCAGCAACATTAGATCAGTGCCGGGCAACCGGGGATCCTCCCGCCGTCGGCATAGCTCTCTGCAACTCGTCCCTGGCGTGCTCGTACTATGCTGCCCTTGCGCTGCCGCTTGCCTAGAATGAGAACCCATCCTAGTCTGGCTGTAGCGATTTCGTCCGGACGACGAACGGGCAGTGCTAATGCAAGGGACCCCATGAATCAGACACGGACTCTCGGAACGCCCCGGTTGTTGGGCATCGTCTGGCCTTTTATTGCCGTCGTGCTGTTTCAGGCGCTGCTGGGGGGCGTCAGCCTGTACACGCTTTCCGCGGTTCGCGGCTACGTGGCCGGTGAAAGCCTGTGGTCCAAGGGCCAGAAAGACGCCATCTATTACCTCAATCTCTACGCCGACAGCCGTGACCAGGCGATTTTTCGCAAATACGAGGGCGCCATTGCCGTGCCTGAGGGAGGGCACGAGTTGCGTCTGGCGCTGGATCATCAGCCACCGGACATCGAAGCGGCGCGAGTGGCGATTCTCAAGGGTGGCAACCACCCGGATGACGTGTCCAGCGTGATCTGGCTGTACCTCAACTTCCGGCACTTCAGCTACCTGGAAAAAGCCATAGAACTCTGGCGAGTGGGGGACGCCTACCTGGTGCGACTCGATGATGTTGCGCAGCAGATGCACCGGAGCATCACCGCCAATCAGGCCACGGAGGCCGACATCAAGCGCTGGAAGGAGCAGATATTCGCCATCAACGATGGCGTGACACCGGCGGCGAAGGCCTTCAGTGATGCCTTGGGCGAAGGCTCGCGGATGATTCTGCGGCTGTTGTTGGTGATCAATCTCGCCACTGCCCTGGGCTTGATCGTCCTGGCGCTGATGCGCACCCACAAGCTGCTCAAGCAGCGCCATGCGTTCGCCGACGCTCTGCAGCTGGAGAAAGACCGTGCGCAGATCACCCTGCAATCGATTGGCGATGGCGTGATCACCACGGACGTCGAAGGCGCGATCGCCTACATGAACCCGGCCGCCGAGGCGATGACGCACTGGAAGGCCGAGCAGGCGACCGGTTTGCCGTTGGCAGCGCTGTTCAATCTGCTCGATGAGAACGCCCAGGCTGACGGTTTTACCTTGATCGAGCACATTTTGAGCGGACAGCTCAGCGGTGGCAGCGAACATTCCAAATTGATTCAACGCCTGGACGGCAGCACGGTCTCGGTCACGCTGGTCGGTGCGCCGATCCGCAATGCCGGCAAGGTCAGTGGCACCGTGCTGGTCCTGCACGACATGACCCAGGAGCGGCAATACATTGCCAACCTGTCCTGGCAGGCGACTCACGATGCCCTGACCGGGCTGGCCAACCGCCGCGAGTTCGAGTATCGCCTGGAGCAGGCGCTGCACAACCTGACGCGGCAGTCGGGGCGCCATGCGCTGATGTTCCTTGACCTGGACCAGTTCAAACTGGTCAACGATACCTGCGGTCACGCGGCCGGGGACGAGTTGCTGCGGCATATCTGTGCGTTGTTGCAATCGGGCCTGCGCGAGGGCGATACCCTGGCCCGGCTGGGTGGCGACGAGTTTGGCATCCTGCTGGAAAACTGTGCCCCGCAAGCCGCGGAGAAAATTGCCGAGGTGTTGCGCCAGACCGTACAGAACCTGCATTTCGTCTGGAAAGGCCGACCCTTCGTGACCACGGTGAGTATCGGCCTGGTGCATGTCACGCAGAGCCCGACCACCCTCGAAGCCTCGCTACGTGCAGCGGACATGGCCTGCTACATGGCCAAGGAAAAGGGGCGCAATCGGGTGCAGGTCTATCATGCCGACGATTCGGAATTGTCCCTGCGCTTTGGCGAGATGGCCTGGGTGCAACGTTTGCACATGGCGCTGGAAGATAACCGCTTCTGTTTATACGCCCAGGAAATCGCGCCCCTTGGTCCTACAGATCCGGGCGGCGGGCATATCGAAATCCTGTTGCGCCTGCATGACGAAGCCGGGCGGATGATATTGCCCGACAGTTTTATTCCGGCCGCCGAACGCTACGGCCTGATGACGTCTCTTGACCGCTGGGTCGTGGAGAACGTGTTCAAGATCATTGCCCAATGCATGGCCGAAAAGCGCAGTTGTCCGTTGGCGATGTGTGCGATCAATCTGTCAGGCACCACCATCGGCGATGACGCGTTCCTCAACTTTCTGCGCGAACAATTTGTTACGTACGCGATCCCGCCTGAAATGATTTGTTTTGAAATCACGGAAACGAGCGCCATTTCAAATCTGTCGAGTGCAATAAAATTTATCAATGAACTCAAAGGGTTAGGTTGCCAATTTTCGCTGGATGATTTTTGTGCCGGAATGTCTTCATTCGCATACTTGAAACATTTGCCTGTAGACTTCCTGAAGATCGACGGGAGTTTCGTAAAGGATATGCTGGACGACCCGATTAACCGCGCCATGGTCGAAGTGATCAATCACATCGGTCATGTCATGGGTAAGCGCACGATTGCCGAGTTTGTAGAGACACCCCAGATCGAGCAGGCATTGCTGGAGATCGGGGTGGATTACGCTCAAGGGTATGTGATTGAACGCCCGCATCCGTTTACCTGCGACAGTCTGCAAAGTCGTCCTGCCCGGCCTCGGCCCTTGTTATTCATGGCGCCTGGCACGTTCCGCTGAAATCTCTCGATGGTCCTTACAATCACAATCAAAAGGAGCTCGACAGTGATCGACACATTCATCAGAACCGGACCACTCATGGAAGCTGCAAGTTATCCCGCCTGGGCTCAGCGCCTGATCCAGGATTGCAGCGAGAGCAAGCGCCGGGTTGTCGAACACGAACTGTACCAGCGTCTGCGTGATAACAAACTCAGTGCAAAGACCATGCGCCACTACCTGATTGGTGGCTGGCCGGTGGTCGAACAGTTCGCTTTATACATGGCACAGAACCTGACCAAGACTCGCTTTGCCCGCCATCCAGGCGAAGACATGGCGCGTCGCTGGCTGATGCGCAATATTCGTGTGGAACTCAATCACGCTGATTACTGGGTGCACTGGAGCCGTGCCCACGGTGTCAGCCTGGAAGATCTGCAAGCGCAAACGGTTGCCCCGGAACTGCATGCGTTGAGCCACTGGTGTTGGCACACCAGTTCCTCGGATTCGCTGATCGTTGCCATTGCGGCCACCAACTATGCCATTGAAGGCGCGACAGGGGAGTGGTCGGCGCTGGTGTGTTCCAGTGGCGTCTACGCGGCATCGTTCCCCGAGGAAGAGCGCAAGCGGGCCATGAAGTGGCTGAAGATGCATGCCCAGTATGACGATGCCCATCCGTGGGAAGCGCTGGAAATCATCTGCACGCTGGCGGGCATGAACCCGGGCAAGTCCCTGCAAGCGGAACTGCGTCAGGCTGTCTGCAAGAGCTATGACTACATGTTCCTGTTCCTGGAGCGCTGCATGCAGCTCGAGCATGCAGAGCGGGCTCCGGTGATGCGTGAGCGGATGGCGCTGGCGGAAAGCTGATCCGTTTTTCGCTGCATTGAAAAAGCCCGCTCTCCTGTCCGTATCGACAGGGGAGCGGGGCTTTTTAGTGACAGCTGCACATGACTAGGCGCTGACTTTCAGTCCCACCAGCCCGGCAATGATCAGCGCCACACTGGCCAGCCGGAACAGCGCCATGGATTCGCCGAACAGAATGATCCCGGCGATCACTGTCCCGACTGCACCCACTCCCGTCCAGATCGCATAGGCCGTGCCCAGCGGCAGTTCCTTCATGGCAAGACCCAGCAAGCCGAGGCTGATGGCCATGGCGGCAACGGTCAACGCGGTGGGGAGAGGGCGGCTGAATCCATCGGTGTACTTCAGGCCGACGGCCCAGCCGACTTCGAACAGACCGGCGAAAAACAGAATGATCCAGGACATGAGAGACCTCCATCGATTGACGGGGTCGTCCCCAGATTAATGACTCGATCGAGCCGCGAGGTCGTCCTCGCGTTGCGCAGGATAGTGCCCATTATTAACCCGGGGATCAAGTTCATGGATCAGTCAATTACTTGCCGAGCCGCCGTTTCCCGATCTTCTTTCTCGCTCATCCGGCGGAACCAGGTCGAGAGCAGCGCCCCGGAAATGTTGTGCCAGACGCTGAACAGCGCGCTGGGTACCGCCGCCAGTGGCGAGAAGTGCGCGCTGGCCAGGGCGGCACCCAGCCCGGAGTTTTGCATGCCGACCTCCAGCGCCAGGGATTTACGCTGGGCCAGGGGCAACTTGAACAGGCGCCCGGTGAAGTAGCCCAGCAGGTAGCCGAAGCTGTTGTGCAGCATCACCACGGCCATGATCAACAGACCGGACTCGGCGATTTTCGCCTGGCTGGCGGCGACCACCGCGGTGACGATGATCACGATGCTGACCACCGACACCAGCGGCAACACCTCCACCGCGTGGCGCACCCGATCACCGAGTACACGCTGGGCGACCACGCCGAGTACGATCGGCAGCAGCACCACTTGCAGGATCGACCAGAACAGCTCCATGAACGACACCGGCAACCACGCCGAGGCCAGCAGCCAGATCAGTGCCGGCGTCAGCAGTGGCGCGAGGAGGGTGGTGACGGCGGCGATGGCCACCGACAGCGCCAGATCCCCGCGGGCCAGCCAGGTCATCACGTTCGACGAGGTACCGCTCGGGCAGCAACCGACCAGAATCACCCCGACCGCGATTTCCGGCGGCAAGTGGAACACCTGGCAGAGCAACCACGCCACGCCGGGCATGATCACGAAATGGGCAACCACGCCCAAGGCCACGCGCCACGGATGGCGAGCGACTTCGGCGAAGTCTTCGAGTTTGAGGGTCAGGCCCATGCCGAACATCACCAGCCCCAGCAGCGGGACGATTGCGCCTTTGAGGCCGATGAACCACGTCGGTTGCAGGAAGGCCACGACGGCGAATATCAGTACCCAGTAAGCGAAGGTGTTGCCGACAAAACGACTCAATGCAGCCAGTGCGCGCATGGCCTGATCCTTAGTATGTGATGTACACGGTTCTGTAGGAGCTGGCTTGCCAGCGAAAGCGTCGGCATGCCTTGCGCATGACTTGAGGGCCTCTTCGCTGGCAAGCCAGCTCCTACATGGGGTGCCGCGTTGCCTTTAGATCCCCTGCGGAGTCTCTTCCCCGCCCAGCGCTTCAACCAGCGCCGGCAGGAAGTCGCCGAAGGTCAGCATCATCAGGGTGAAGCTGGCATCCAGTTGGCCCAGGGCTTCTTCGCCACCGTCCTGTTCCGCCTGGTCTTGCAGCAGGTCTTCGAACTTCAGGCGCTTGACCACCATCTTGTCGTCGAGGACGAACGACAGCTTGTCTTGCCAGGCCAGGGACAACTGAGTGACCACTTTGCCAGTGCTCAGGTGCAGCTGGATTTCGTCGCTGGTCAGGTCCTGGCGCTTGCAACGGACGATGCCACCGTCTTCATGGGTATCACGCAGTTCACACTCGTCCAGCACGAAGAAGTCGTCCGCGGCTTTCTGGGTGGTGACCCACTCCGTCATGGTTGCCGTCGGGGACATCTTCACGGTCAGTGGGCGCACCGGCAGCGTACCGATCACTTCACGCAGGGTGGACAGCAGGTCTTCGGCACGTTTCGGGCTGGCCGAGTTGACCAGGATCAGGCCCTGTTTCGGCGCGATGGCGGCAAAGGTCGACGAACGACGAATAAAGGCGCGCGGCAGGAAGGCCTGGATGATTTCATCCTTGATCTGGTCGCGTTCCTTCTTGTAGACCTTGCGCATTTGCTCGGCTTCGATCTCTTCGACCTTTTCCTTTACCGCGTCGCGCACGACGCTGCCTGGCAGAATGCGTTCTTCCTTGCGGGCGCTGATCAGCAGGAAGTCACCGCTGACGTGCACCAGCGGTGCATCTTCGCCCTTGCCGAACGGCGCGACGAAACCGTAGGTGGTCAACTCCTGGCTTGCACATGGACGCGCCAGTTTGGTGGCTAGTGCAGCTTCCAACGCCTCGGCATCAACAGGCAGATCTTGGGTCAGGCGATAGAGAAGCAGGTTTTTGAACCACATGGGGTGAGTCTCTCCTTATATACAAAGGGGGGCATTATTCTCTTCGCGGCGCCATAGGCCAACCCTTAGCTAAGCCTTTGGAAGGCCTGCAAAAATTATTTAAAAAAGTGCTTGCCAGAGGTGGGGGTGCTCCGTAGAATGCGCGCCACACCGAACGTGAAGGGTGATTAGCTCAGCTGGGAGAGCGTCTGCCTTACAAGCAGAATGTCGGCGGTTCGATCCCGTCATCACCCACCATTCGCATTCAGTGTTACGCGCAGCGGTAGTTCAGTCGGTTAGAATACCGGCCTGTCACGCCGGGGGTCGCGGGTTCGAGTCCCGTCCGCTGCGCCATATTCGGTAACCTGGAACGCTGAACGCCAGGTCACCACGGAAAAGCCCGCTCACGCGGGTTTTTTTCTGCCTGAAGTTCCTGCAGGATGCATCGTTTCACGGGTTTTCAGATTTTTTTGAATTATTTATCAATTAAATCAACACTTTATGAAAAACCGTGGCATAATGTGCCCCGCAACGAAGGTAAAGGGTGATTAGCTCAGCTGGGAGAGCGTCTGCCTTACAAGCAGAATGTCGGCGGTTCGATCCCGTCATCACCCACCACTTTCAACGCTACGCGCAGCGGTAGTTCAGTCGGTTAGAATACCGGCCTGTCACGCCGGGGGTCGCGGGTTCGAGTCCCGTCCGCTGCGCCATATTCGGTGATCTGGAATGCTGAACGCCAGGTCACCACACGGAAAGCCCGCCTAGTGCGGGCTTTTTGCTGTCTGGAGATTGGCTTTTGCGCTTTTCCCCCTGTAGGAGCGAGCTTGCTCGCGATGGTCTCAAGGGCGGCGCGTTGATTCAGGAAAAACGCGTTATCGTTAACGTTCTTCGCGAGCAAGCTCGCTCCTACGGGCGAAGATGACAGACTCTTCATCCTCCGATTCCAGAAATGCGTTGAAACACCTGAACTTATCAGTCATTTCCTGCTCTCATGCCGGTAGCCATTGGTCGTGGCCGCCTGATAAGCTCGCGGCTTTATTCGATTGCCCTTTAGGCGCATGAACAAGGAAATAGCATGAAACAGCATCGGTTGGCGGCGGCGGTGGCCCTGGTTGGCCTGGTACTAGCGGGTTGTGATTCGCAGACCAGCGTAGAGCTCAAAACCCCGGCGCAAAAAGCTTCCTACGGGATTGGCCTGAACATGGGCAAGAGCCTGGCTCAGGAAGGCATGGATGATCTGGACTCCAAAGCCGTTGCCCAGGGCATCGAAGATGCCGTTGGCAAGAAAGAACAGAAGCTGAAAGACGAAGAGCTGGTCGAAGCCTTCGCAGCACTGCAAAAGCGTGCTGAAGAACGTATGGCCAAGATGAGCGAAGAGTCGGCAACCGCCGGCAAGAAATTCCTCGAAGACAACGCCAAGAAAGCGGGTGTCACCACCACGGCTTCGGGCCTGCAGTACGAAGTGGTCAAGAAAGCCGATGGCGCACAGCCGAAGGCGACTGATGTCGTGACTGTCCACTACACCGGTACCCTGACCAACGGCACCGTTTTCGACAGCTCCGTCGAGCGCGGCAGCCCGATCGATCTGCCGGTCAGCGGTGTGATCCCGGGCTGGGTCGAAGGCTTGCAACTGATGCACGTTGGCGAGAAGTACAAACTGTACATTCCTAGCGAGCTGGCCTACGGCGCCCAGAGCCCGAGCCCGGCGATTCCAGCCAACTCGGTGCTGGTATTCGACCTGGAACTGCTGGCGATCAAGGATCCGGCAAAACAGGACGACGCTGCCAAGTAATCGGCGTCTGCTTTTACAACAACGCCTCGCTTATGCGGGGCGTTGTTGCATCTGGCGCTCAGCAAGGGTAAACAAAGCGAACGGATGCTGAACGCTGGAGTCATAGCCATTGAGGACGCCCGTGCTATCCGCGCCAGAGCGCCAAGTCAATGAAATATTGGGTTTTTTTATGTGAGTAAAAAACGCCCGATCTGAGCTCAGCCCTTATGAAACGGGGCCTTCAGACGCGAAATGCAGCTCTGTTCACAAGGTTATCCACAATTTGTGTGGATAACATTTCAGTGGGAGGAATCATGAAAGCACCCTGGAGTTTCGCTCGTTTTCTGCCACTTGCCGGACGACTGCTCGCGCGTGGACGTTTGCCGACCTTGCTGTTCGCGGTTGCCAGCAAAGGTGCCAGCCAGGGCAACCGGCTGGGCAAGCTCAAAGATGACCTGCGCCTGTTGCAGGCGCTGTGCCTGGCCTATTGGCGAGGTGAGTACCGTGCCATCAGCCCGAAAGCGCTGATATCGGTGGTCGCAGGCTTGATGTACTTCCTCAGCCCGGTGGATGCGATCCCGGATTTCATCCCGATGTTCGGCATGCTCGATGACATCGCCGTGCTAGCCTGGCTGATGAAAGTCCTCGACGACGAACTCAACGCCTTCCGCGCCTGGCGCAAACGCCAGTTGCCGGAGAAGCTCGCCATTGTCGAGCGCCTGCCCGATACCCCGGAGCAACTCAGGCTGCAGCACCCGAAAAAACACTGAACCCCTTCAGGACGTCCTTATATTCAAACCCCTCGCGACCTTGGCCGCTGTTAGGATTACACTTCTAGGGAAAAGTGCCGACTCGCTAAGTGTCGTTGTCCTACGGGGAAGTCATGGATATTCAGATAATCACACGCGAAGGCGAGCCCGAGTATGCGGTTCTGCCGTGGGCTCAGTATCAGGCTCTACTGAAAGCAGCGGGCATCAACCAGCAACCGCCGCGAGTCGCCCCGGAGCGACAGGCGGCATCACCCGACCCGGTTCTTCCGGGGCTGGATCAACTACGCAGTTTGCGCGAAGGGAAGGGCATCGCCATTGAGGCGCTGGCCCGCACGGTAGGCATCAGCCCGTCTTATCTGGCCTTGATCGAAAGTGGCGAGCGTCAACCCGACGCTGCGATTCGCCGCAGCCTGGCCTGGGAATTGACGGTGCCAGGGTGGAGGGATGAATCGTGAGCGTACGCATCAGTCGTCAACATTGGGATGGATTACTCGGCGAGCTGGATCAGGCCCGTCGTCAGCGGCACCTTCTGACTTATCGCGCATTGCTGGAGCGTCTGCAGCTGCCGACGCCGGCCATGCAAACCCTGACCGCTGCCCTTGAGCATCTGGCCGCGCTGGACGCCAAGGCCGAACAGCCCTTGCGCAGTTCGCTGGTGATCAGCCAGGGCGCCAGTCGCCTGCCGCGCACCGGCTTCTTCGAATGTGTCGAACGCCTGGGGCGTTTTTCCGGGCCCTCCGATGGTGTTGCTGCGGCCTCCTGGCATGCCTCGGAAGTGGTGCGAGTGTTCGAGTACGAATACCCCGAGTCGGCGGAAGCCTGAGTGTTCCTTCGACTCAAGGCGCGGGCCGGCTATTGGCTGGCGCGCCGCTTGTTTCACTGGTCATGGTTCGTCCGCCAACCCCGTGGCTGGAGCTGGCTCGAGGGCCAGTTCGCACGCATGGCCAACCTGGGTGACGTTGGCGCCCAGAGCTTCTATGGGCACATCCTGACCTTTCGCGGCGTTGGCCTTGGGGCACGTGAGGAAGGCGTGCGCTTGCTGCGCCTGGCGGCGCTGGCGGGGGATGGCAAGGCGGCGTACCAGGTGGGCGTGATCAGCCTGGCGGGGACAGCGAGCAAGGCGCCGGATCCGGTTGAGGCGGCGCGGTTCTGGGAGATGGCTGCCAAGGCGGGGCATCCGTTGGCCGAGATCAAGCTTAAAGCGTTGGCGTCTCGCGGTTGTGCCGATTAACCACCTGCGTATCTGGCAAACATACGTTGCGTAAGGGATGCCTTCCGCAACGATTGCGTTTATGGCCGCTCATTTTTATGGTGGCGAATTAAAGAATTGCCCTACATCAATATCATCTTTTTCTGACTTCTTTTCTGATTGATTCCCCTCAATGTCTTGCGCACCAATTCCGGACAGGCTCATCGGAGATTTCCTTCAAGTCGTAGCGATTTGCATGAACTGGTGCGGAGCTAAGTCCATCGATAGTCTTTGGTGGTCACTGCAAACTCAGTGACAGGGCGTGGAAGCCCTTCTATCGTTAGGCGCACAGCGCCACCAGTTCGGCGTTTTTTATCGTCTGTGTTTTATGGTGGCTGTGCGCGGGGCGCTTTCGAGTGCGCCGGGTGCCTAACGTCCCGGTCTTCCACACCTGCGTACAGCCGCCACCTATCGCGTGGAAGTGATTTCTGGCGGCTCCATTCCATACGTTAGGAATCATACGATGACAGCAATTACACCGGATCCACCCTACGAAAAATCAACTCCCCACCCCGAAAACCGCTTCATGGCGCTCACCAGTAACTGCGACGACATGCCCACGTTGTTCGTCGATACCCGCGCGCCACTTGATGTTTTGTATGACGCGGCCAACTACCGAATCCGTGCGGTAACCCAAGTGCTGGAGAACCTGTCAATGCGCGGTTCTATCGAGTGTGAATCCTTCATCCTCAGCGACTTTGCCTTGCTCTGTGCCATTCCATTACGCGATGGGTGTGATGTGCTGGATGTGGTTGGAAGGCGATTGCGGGCTCAGTTAGCGACGGATTAGCCTCAGAAGTTTCAGGTGTCTGATCTATTGTCTTCGCGGGCAAGCCACGCTCCCACAAGTTTGGAGTCGTTTGTAGATTTTGTGATCGACACAAAACCTGTGGGAGCGGCGGTGCGGCTTTCCGACTTGCCCGCGAAGGCGTCCGTTCATTCAACGCTACCCCATCAGCAATGATAGGTTGGAACAATCGGTGCAAACCACTTTGAGTCCGTATTGAACTCAAGGATTCAGCTATTCGGTTGTGGTCATGGCGATCTCTGGCAATAAAAAAAGGACCGGGTGCAAATTGCACTCGGTCCTTTCTTCACGACTTGATGAAGACGCTCCGGGGAGCGTCAGCATTAAGTTGCCATCATCTCAGTGCTTGGCCACTGCCGTGTTGAGCTTCAGGTAATCCAGCAGAATCCGCCCAGTCTCGCTCAGGTAGGCATCGTCTTCCGGCTTGGTCTTGTCCGGCTCGGCTGCGATCAGGTCTTCATCTTCTTTCTTCAGCTCTTTGAGCGGCTCTTCGCCCTTGGCCTTGCGACGCAGATTCTCCATCGCCAGTTGCTTGGCTTCGATATCGGCGTGCTGGGCACGACGGTCGGCTTCATTGAGGCTGACGGTTTTTTCCGCCATCAGTTTCTGTGCCAGGGCCAGCTTGTCGCGGATGAACACAAACTCCGCGTCCTTGGCCGTGCGCACGTCATGCTCGGACTGGAGCTGGCTGATGTACGGTTTGAACGGGTCGAGCGCAGGCTTGATTGCCGCTCGGATCGTGTCCCACGGCATGGCTTCCGGCAGGGCGCTTTCGCCGATTTCCTTGGTGTCGATGATCGACGGGTAGTCGATGTCCGGCAGTACGCCCTGATGCTGGGTGCTCTGGCCGGATACCCGGTAGAACTTGGCCAGGGTCAGTTTCAGTTCGCCATGGTTCAGCGGCTGAATGGTCTGCACGGTGCCTTTGCCGAAGGTCTGGCCGCCGATGATCAACGCGCGGTGGTAGTCCTGCATGGCACCGGCAAAAATCTCCGAAGCCGAGGCCGACAGCCGGTTGACCAGCAGCGCCATCGGGCCTTTGTAGAACGCGCCCGGATTTTCATCTTCAAGTACGTCGACCCGGCCATCGGCATTACGCACAAGCACGGTCGGCCCTTTGTCGATGAACAGGCTGGTCAGCTCGGTGGCTTCCTGCAGGGAACCGCCGCCATTGTTGCGCAGGTCGATGACCACGCCGTCGACTTTGTCTTTCTGCAACTCGGTCAGCAGTTTCTTGACGTCGCGAGTGGTGCTCTTGTAGTCCGGATCACCGGCACGGAAAGCCTTGAAGTCGAGGTAGAAGGCCGGGATCTCGATGACGCCGAGCTTGTAGTCCTTGCCATCCTGCTTGAGATTGAGGACCGACTTCTTCACTGCCTGGTCTTCAAGCTTCACCGCTTCGCGGGTGATCGGGACAATCTTGGTGGTCTGGTCGTTCGGCGCATTGCTGGCCGGGATCACTTCCAGGCGCACCACGGTGCCTTTCGGACCACGGATCAGCTTGACCACTTCGTCCAGGCGCCAGCCGACCACGTCGACCATTTCCTTGTTGCCCTGGGCAACACCAATGATCTTGTCCGCCGGAGCAACCATTTTGGTCTTGTCGGCCGGGCCTGCCGGCACCAGGCGCACGACTTTCACCTGGTCGTTATCGCTCTGCAACACGGCGCCGATGCCCTCGAGGGACAGGCTCATGTTGATGTCGAAGTTCTCCGCGTTATCCGGCGACAGATAGTTGGTGTGCGGGTCGTAGGACATGGCGAAGGTATTGATGTACGCCTGGAAGATGTCTTCGGCACGGGTCTGGTCCAGGCGCGCCAACTGGTTCTTGTAGCGCTTGGTCAGGGTTTCCTGGATCTGCTTGGAGTCCTTGCCGGCGATCTTCATCCGCAGGACTTCATCCTTGACGCGTTTGCGCCACAGTTCGTCGAGGTCCGCGGTGGATTTGAGCCAAGGGGCATCCTTGCGATCGATCAGCAAGGTTTCCTTGGTGGTGAAATCGATCTTGTCGACGCCTTTGTTCAACTCGACCAGGGCAAAGTCCAGACGCGCCTTGACGCGGTCCAGGTAGCGCTTGTAGATGGTGAACCCGGCGTTAAGGTCGCCGCTTTTCAGGAAGTCGTCGAACTGGGTTTTCCACTTGTCGAACTCGGCAATGTCGCTGGCGATGAAATAGCTGCGCGACGGATCCAGCAGCTTGAGGTAGCTGTCATAGATGATGACCGAGCGCGCATCATCGAGCGGCGGCTTGCTGTAGTGGTGGCGCTTGAGCAATTCGACGACGTTCAGACTGGCGATCACTTCGTCACGGTCAGGCTGAAGCTTGTCCCAGCTATTGGCTGCGAATGTATTGCTCGACATCGGCATCAGGCCGATACCGATAAACAGGGCTAGGGCGGTGCTGGGGAACAAATGCTTCATGCTGATTCGACGCGGGGACAATTGATAACGCATATTAGGCCGTCTTTGAAGTCGCCGGTTCCGTAAAGGCCGGTCGCATAATGCAAAAAGCCCGGCGCTACAGCTACGGGCTCAGTCCAGACTCACTATGGAGGCACTGTGAAAGCATTGCAAGGCGTGGAAGGTCGAGTGGAGTGGGTGGAAGAGCCCAGTCCTACGTGTGATGTAGGACAAGTCCGTATCCGAGTGGCGGCAGCGGGTCTCAATCGCGCCGATTTGTTGCAGAAAGCGGGTCTTTACCCACCACCGCCGGGAGCCAGTCAGGTGCTGGGTCTTGAGTGTTCGGGGGTCATCGGCGAGGTCGGTCCGGGCTCCTCCTGGCAGGTCGGTGATCGGGTCTGCGCCTTGCTGGCCGGGGGCGGGATGGCCGAAGAGGTGGTTGTCGACGGACGGCATGTATTGCCGGTTCCCGACGGAATGTCACTGGCCGAGGCGGCAGCGCTACCCGAAGTGTACGCGACCGTTTGGCTGAATTTGTTTCAATTGGCTGCGCTCAAACCCGGTGAGAAAGTTCTTCTGCACGCCGGGGCGAGTGGGATCGGTTCAGCGGCCATCCAGCTGTGCAAGGCGTTTGGCAACCCGTGCTGGGTCAGCGTCGGTTCCGCCGAGCGCCTGGCTTACTGCGAAGCGCTGGGCGCGCAGGGCGGCGTGGTGCGTAACGGCGATCTGGACAGCTTGAGGGATCTGGGGCCGTTCGACGTGATCCTGGATCCGGTCGGGGGCAACTACGCCGAGCTGAATCTGAAGGTATCGGCCCTGGATGGCCGTTGGGTATTGATTGGGCTGATGGGGGGGCGGGAGGCCAAGCTGGATCTGGCGCAGGTATTGGGCAAGCGCGTGCAATTATTGGGTTCGACCCTGCGCAGTCGCGACGATCAGTTCAAAGCGGACTTGTTCATTGATCTGAGCCAGCAGGTCTGGCCGTTGTTTGCCGAAGGGCGTTTGAGTGCGCAGTTGGCCAGGACATTTGCGATCAAGGATGCCGAAGCGGCGTTCGCGGAGCTGGCTACCAATAAGGTGGCGGGGAAGTTGGTGTTGGTGATCGACGAAAGCCTCACCTGAGGCGCTGCATTTGAACCTGTGGGAGCGGGCTTGTCTCGCGACGAGCGGCGTCTCAGTCAACATATTCGTTGAATGTTAGTCCGTTTTCGCGAGCAAGCCCGCTCCCACAGGGGGGCGCGGTCACTTCCATGTATGGATCGGCCAGCCGGCTTTTTCGGCGTGTTCGAGCAACACCGGATCCGGATTCACCACGTGTGGGAAGTCCACCTTTAACAGCAGCGGCAGATCGTTGCGTGAGTCCGAGTAGAAACTCGCGCCTTCCAGGTTTTCCTCCTCGGCATCCAGCCATTCCAGCAAACGCGTGATCTTGCCTTCGCGGTAGGTCAGGGTGCCGAGGGTCTTGCCGCTATATACCCCGTGCGTCACTTCCAGCTCGATGGCGAGTATTTCGTCGATACCCAGTCGTTCGGCAATGGGCCCGACCAGGTGCGTACCTGAAGCGGAGATCACCAGAATCCGGTCGCCGGCCTTGCGGTGGGCGGCAATGGCCTTGGTGGCGTCGCTGAAGATGATCGGCTCGATGAAGTCTTCCACCCAGGGCCCCACCAGGTGTTCGACCTCTTGCGGCGCGCGCCCGATCATCGGCTCCAGGCTGAAGGTCATGTATTCCTCCATGTGCAGCTTGCCGTGGCTGTAGGCGTCCATCAGTTCATTATTGCGACGCATGAACGATTCGGGATCGACCCAGCCCAGGCGGCCCATTTGCTCGCTCCAGAGGGTGGCGCAGTCGCCATGGATCAGGGTTTCGTCCAGATCAAAAATTGCCAGGGCCATTAGTGCGGTTCTCTCCGGGAACAGCTTCAAGCGATAAGCTTCAAGCTGCAAGAAGTGGATTTAGGGTCAGCAGTCTACAACTTGAAGCTTGAAGCTTGCAGCTGCTTTCAAGCCACCTCACACAGGGCCGTCGGATCGATGGATAGCGCCAGGCGCTGACCATCGGGATGCAGGTCGGCCGCCGAGCGATTCAGCACATCCACCACCAACTCCACGCCCCGGGCTTCGATACGGTAGCGAATCACATTGCCCAACAGGCTGTGGCTGCGGACCTGCGCGTCGAGTTCGCCATTGAGGCTCAGCTCGATGGCTTCTGGTCGAATCGCGATGCGGTGGGTAATGGGTCGCTGCAACAATTTTGTGGCGCTGTCGGCGTCCAGCAGGTTGTAGTTGCCGATGAAGCCGGCGGCAAAGACATCGACGGGCGCCGTGTAAAGCGTCTCGGCATCGCCGCTCTGTACGATCTTTCCCTGATTCATCAGGAAAATGCGGTCGGACATGGTCAGCGCTTCCTCCTGATCGTGTGTGACGAAGATGGTGGTCAGGCCGAGTTCGCGCTGGATCTGACGGATCTGTTCGCGCAGGTGCTTGCGAATTCGCGCATCGAGGGCCGACAGCGGTTCGTCGAGCAGCAACAAGCGTGGACGGGTCACCAGAGAGCGGGCCAGGGCGACTCGCTGGCATTGGCCACCGGACAGCTGATGCGGATAGCGGGCGGCAAATTCGTTCAGCTCCACCAGTTTCAGCACTTCGGCGACGCGCTTCTGGCTGTCGTCGGCGTTGACCTTCTGCATGCGCAGACCGAAGGCGACGTTCTGTTGCACCGTCATGTTGGGGAACAGTGCGTAGCTCTGGAACACCATGCCTATCCCGCGTTTCTGCGGGCTCAGCGGAACGAGGTCGTGATCATCGAGCAGGATCTTGCCGCCGTCCACCGGGGTCAGCCCGGCGATGCAGCGCAGCAGCGTGGACTTGCCGCAACCGGACGGACCGAGGAGGGTGACGAATTCACCCTTGCTGATTTCACAGTTGATGTCGCTGAATACCGTGGTGCCCAAATAGCTCTTTTGAAGGTGTTGGACGCTGACGTAGCTCATTCACTTTTGTCCTTGTTCAAGATATTGGCCGCCCAGGTCAGAACCAGCACAAAGAAGAAGTAGGAAATTACCAGCGCACTGGTGAAGTGGCCGCTGCTGTTGCGCATGTTGTTGAGGTAGACCTGCAGGGTTTCGTAGCGGGTGCCGACGAGGATGTTGGCAAACACGAACTCGCCGAACAGGAACGAGAACGACAGCAGCAACGCCACCATCAAGCCCTTGCGCAGGTTTGGCAGCACCACCAGGAACGCCGCTTGAAAGGTACTGGCCCCGAGCAGTTGGGCGGCGTCCATCAGGTCACGCAGGTTGATCGCCTGCAGGTTGTTGGTGATTGCCCGGTACATGAACGGCAGCGCCACGGTGAAATAGCAACCGATCAGGATCCACGGCGTCCCGACCATCGCCAACGGTCCCGAACCGTAGAGCTGCAACAGGCCCACCGATGACACCACCGGCGGCACCGCAAAAGGCAACAGGATCAGGATGTTCATCAGCGCATCGAGTTTCGGGAAGTGGTAATGCACCACAAACAGCAAGGGCAGAATCAGCACCACCGACAGAATCAATGCACCCACACACACCAGCAACGATTGTCCGAAGGCATGAAGAAAGCGTGGGTCGCTCCACAGTTGCACGTACCACTTGAAGGTAAAGCCGCTGGGCAAAATGGTGGCCGACCAGCTGCTGGAGATCGAGTAGATCAGCGTCCCGAGCAGTGGCAGCAACAGAACGGCGAACAGCAGGTACACCACCACCCGGTGGTAGATACCGGCAGCGCCCGGTTCAGCGCGAGACATGGTAGCTCCTCTTCAACAGCAGCTGATGCACGATGGTCACCAGGGTCATCAACGCCACCAGCACTACGGCCAGGGCGCTGGCCAGGTTCGGATCCAGGGAAATATCACCGGAAACCATGGCTGCGATGCGGATCGTCAGCACGTTGAAGTTGCCGGTGGTCAGCGCGTAGACCGTGGCGTAGGCGCCAAGGGCGTTGGCCAGCAGGATCACGAAAGTGCCCAGCAGCGCCGGTGTCAGCACGGGCAAGCCGATGTGCCGCCAGTACTGCCAGCCGTTGGCGCCGAGCAATTCGGCGGACTCACGCCAGTCTTCGCGCAAGGCGTCGAAAGCCGGGTAGAGCAGCAAGACGCCGAGCGGAATCTGGAAGTAGGTGTAGAGAATGATCAGCCCGGTTTTCGAGTACAGGTTGAAATCCTGAATGATCCCGGCCTGCTTGAGCATGAGGGTGAAGCTGCCGTTGAAACCCAGCAGGATGATGAACGCGAAAGCCAGGGGGACGCCGGAAAAGTTGCTGGTCATGTTGGCGAAGGCGTTGACGAAATTACGCAGTTTCGAGTCGACGCGGCGCAGGGAGTAGGCACCGAGTATGGCGATGATGATCCCGAACACGCTGGACCAGAAACTGATCTCCAGGCTGTACTGGATCGCCTGCAGATAGAACTTCGAGTTGAGGATTTTGCTGAAGTTGGCCAGGCCCCAGCCGAACTCTTCCGATTCCAGGCTATTGATCATGACCCACGCCAGCGGGGCGATCTGGAACACGATGAAGAACAGCATGAAAGGCACCAGGCACAGGACCGCCAGCCATTTGCCACGCGTCATTGCGTTCACTTGAGCAGCTCCCGGCAGACAGGTTTGTCGTGAGCCACGCCGAGCAGTTCGCAGACGGTGCCGCAGATTTCAGTCTGTTGCGGGGCGGCGTTGGCATCGCAACTGAAGGCATCGCCGAGCACGAACAGCGGTACTTCGCGTTCCTCGGGCAGCAGGCCGTTGTGGGAACGGTCATTGTTCATGCCGTGGTCGGCGGTCACCATGACCTGATACCCGGCATCGAGCCAACCTTGCAGGTAGTCGGCGAGGATGATGTCCGCCGAGCGGGCGCTGTTGCGGTATTGCGGGGTGTCGAGGCCGTGCTTGTGCCCGGCGTCGTCGATGTTCATGGGGTGAACCAGGAGAAAATTCGGCGCATGGCGCAGGCGCAGGTTTTCTGCGTCGGCGAACAGGTGCGAGTCCGGGTAATGATCGCTCCAGTAGAAATGGCCGTGCTGGATCGGCAGGTCCGGATCGTCGGTATGGCGATCCCGGGCCGCGACGAATGGCGAGCGGTTATACAGCTCGCTGACCCAGTGATAGGCCGCAGCGGCAGTGACAAGGCCGGCGTCGGTGGCGTAGTGATAGATGCTGCGTTGATTGGACAGGCGCGAGACGTTGTTATGGACGATGCCGCTGTCGATCGGCGTCACGCCGGTCAGGATGCATTCATAAAGCGGTCGGGACAGGGCCGGCAGTTCGCACTCCAGTTTGTAGAGCGCCGCGCGTCCTGCGCCAACGTAAGCCTGCAGGTGCCCCATGGCGTGACGGGCGACCTCGTAGTTGAGGCCGTCGAGCACGACAAGGATGACGTTGTGCTTCATAGGGGCGGAACTCCGTGGGTTCTCTCAAACCTGTAGGAGCCGGCTTGCTGGCGATTGGATCACCACGGTGCCCAGAGAGAAACCGAGGTGTCTGAATCGCCAGCAAGCCGGCTCCTACAGATCCAGTATCACTTCATTTCGACGATGACTTCTTCGTTCCACATCTGCGGCAAGGCCTTGGAAGTCTTCTCCCACGCATCCGCATCCTTGATCGGCGTCACGCCCTTGTACTGCTCGTTCGGCAACAGCTTGGCCTTGACCTCATCCGGCAGTGTTATATGTTCGGCGCGGATCGGACGGGCATTGCCGCGCGCCAGGTTGATCTGGCCGGCATCGCTGAAGATGTATTCGCGCGCCAGCTTGGCGGCGTTCGGGTGCTTGGCGTACTTGTTGATGATGGTGGTGTAACCCGAGATCACCGAGCCGTCGGATGGAATCAGCACCGTGTAGTCATCAGGATTGGCCATCTTGGCCTTGTAGCTCAGGCCGTTGAAATCCCAGACCACGCCGACTTCGACTTCACCCTTCTCCATGGTGGCGATGACCGGGTCGGTCATCGACAAGCGACCTTGCCTGGCGATCTCGGCAAACATCAACAGGGCCGGCTGCAGGTTTTTCTCGTCGCCGCCGTTGGCAATGGCAGCGGCCAGTACGCCGTTGGCGGCCTGGGCGGCAGTGCTCACGTCACCGATGGTCACCTTGTATTTGCCGGTCTTGAGGTCAGCCCATTTGGTCGGTGCTTCGGAACCGTGCAGCAGCTTGTTGTTGATGATGAAGGCAATGGTGCCGGTGTAGGCCAGGGCCCAGTGGCCATCCTTATCCTTCGCCCAGGCCGGGATCTGCTCCCAGGTGCTTGGCTTGTAGGGTTGCGACACTTCCTGCTTGACCGCGATCGGACCGAATGCGGCACCGACGTCGCCGATGTCGGCAGTGGCGTTGTCTTTTTCGGCTTTGAACTTGGCGAGTTCCTGGGCCGAACTCATGTCGGTGTCGATATGTTTGAGGCCATAGTTCTTGGCCAGGTCGTCCCAGGTGCCTTTCCAGTTCGCCCAGTTATCGGGCATGCCGACACTGTTGACTTCACCTTCCGCTTTCGCCGCGGCTTCCAGGGTTTTCAGGTCGGTATCAGCGGCCATGGCGGCAGTGCAGATGGCAATGGTCGAGCCTAACAGTGATGCCAGGAAAAGCTTGTTCATCCGAAGCTCCTTTGGGCGTTTTCAACGCTGCGATTGCGGTTGTGTTGGTCTAGGTCAGCAATACCTGAGCCAATCTAGGCGGCCTGGATGACATTTTGATGTCGAGCGCTGGCCAGCCTGAGTGTCGTGCTCTGGATATCTCAGGATTGGAGATAAGCGTAGACCATGGCTAAAGACCTGATATGAAAGGACTTGGCTATGTAATTGCAGGTGCAGGTGCAAATGCCTGGAGCAACCGTTGGGTAAAATTGTCATCTGCCAGTCATGTGCAGTGCCTAGGCTTGCAGAGAGTTGATGGCACCGATTTCAAGCGCGGTTCGGCCTCGAAACAGTGCTGGTCTAGTCCAGATAGGTAACGTTGATGCGCATCGAGACAACCAAGGCGGTGACAGCGATCGGGCAGGTCCTGCAGGAACAGTTGGACCATGGCCTGTTGGCGGCCGGGAGCAAGTTGCCGGCCGAGCGCAAGCTCAGTGAGTTGTTCGGTACCACACGGATCACCGTGCGTGAGGCGTTGTTACAGCTGGAGGCCCAGGGCCAGATTTATCGGGAAGAGCGCCGTGGCTGGTTCGTATCGCCACCGCGCCTGGCGTACAACCTGATGCAGCGCAGTCATTTCCATGCGATGGTCAGCGCCCAGGGGCGAGTACCGTCCACCGAGGTGATTTCGGCACGATTGCAACCTGCATCGGCGGCGGTCTGTGCCTGGTTGCAATTGCCGGCATTGTCGAGCGTGATCCAGATTTGCCGGGCGCGGCGCATTGATGAGCGGCTGGTTTTGTATGTCGAGCACTATTTGAATCCGCAGTTTTTCCCGGGGATTCTGCAATTTGATTTGAATCAGTCGATGACCGAGCTGTATGCCCGGCATTACGATTTGCATTATGGGCGGGTGCGTTTCGAGATTGTGCCGACGGCGCTGTCGGTGGATGCAGCGGCGGCTCTACGGGTGTCGGTGGGCAGTCCGGGGCTGCGGATTGCCCGGGTCAACTACGATCAGCATCAACGGCTGATCGATTGTGACCTGGAGTTCTGGCGGCATGATGCAATTCATGTCGGGGTTGATGTGGTCTGAGCCTGGCCGCCGCAAGCTGCACGTGCCTGGCGTCATCCAAAGCGATAAATGTCCATGCCCAGGGCACCCAGGGTGAATCCCTCGTGGCTCACGCTGAATGTGCCGCCGGCGCCGCGGGCAAAGAACAACGGCAACAAATGTTCATCACTTGGATGGTTGCGCGCGGCGTTCGGCGCTTGCCGACGATAATCATGCAACGCGACTTCATCCTGCGCCTCAAGTTTCTCTACCATCCAGTCGCGAAATTCCCTGGCCCAGGGTTCGACGCTTTCCGGGCCAGCGTGCCAGTCCAGTTCGCGCAGGTTGTGGGTGATGCTGCCGGACCCGATCAGCAGCACGCCGTGTTCGCGCAGGCTGGCCAGGGCATGGCCGACGCGGGTCTGCAGGGCCGGGCCGCCGCGGGTCGGTAGCGAGACTTGCACCACAGGGATATCGGCTTGTGGATACATCAATGACAGCGGCACCCAAACCCCGTGGTCGAACGGCCGCTTGGGGTCGATGCGTGCAGGCAGGCCATCGCTCTTCAGCAATTCGACCACCTCTGTCGCCAGCTGTGGGTCACCGGGTGCCGGATACTGCACCTCGAACAAGGCCTGTGGAAATCCGCCGAAGTCATGCCAGGTGTCGGGTTGTGCGTTGCCGCTGACCAGCAGCTCATTGCTTTCCCAATGCGCGGATACAATGATGATGGCCCCGGGTTTCGGCAATTCGGCGGCCAGGCGTGCCAGGGCGGGCCCGCTGGCACCCGGTTCGAGTGCCAACATGGGCGAGCCATGGGATATGTACAGGCTGGGGAACATGAATGAGCTCCTGAGGGGTAAGATGGCATCATCTTCAGTCAGATCATTGATCTAAATCTAATATAAGTTTTAGCGTCTATTGATCGAATTTTCGGGATTAATTATGCAGCCGGAGTTTTGGCACAAGCGGTGGACGTCGAATCAGATCGGCTTTCATCTGCCGGAAGTGAATCCATATCTGCAACGGTACTGGCCGCAACTGGGCCTGGAAGAGGGCTCGCGCGTACTGGTGCCGTTATGCGGGAAAAGCCTGGATCTGCTGTGGCTGGCAAAATGCGGTCACGAGGTGTTGGGCGTCGAATTGTCGGAAAAAGCGGTGGAAGACTTTTTCCACGAGCATCAATTTGATCCGGACGTCAGCGACCAAGGCCCTTTCACTGTCTATCGGGCGGGCTCGATCGAGATCTGGTGTGGTGATTTCTTCGCGTTGACGGCCGGCGATGTCGCTGATTGCAGTGCGTTGTACGACCGCGCTGCATTGATTGCCTTGCCGCCGACAATGCGCGAGCAATACGCCGAGCATCTGAAGCGGATTCTGCCGAAGGATTCGCTGGGGCTGCTGATTACCCTGGATTACGACCAGGCGCAAATGGACGGGCCGCCATTTGCCGTGCTGGATGATGAAGTGCAAAAACTGTTCGGGACGTCGTGGGAATTGAAGATTCTCGAGGATCAAGACGTTCTGGGTGAGAGCTGGAAGTTTATCGAGAGCGGTGTGACGCGGCTTGAAGAGCGGGTTTACCGGGTTTCTACTCGGTAATTGCTGTTGTTTGTGCTGGCCTCTTCGCGAGCAAGCTCGCTCCCACATTTGAAATGCATTCCCCTGTGGGAGCGGGCTTGCTCGCGAAGGGGGCCTGAAGAACACCGCAATAATCCCCAGACAAAAAAAGGCCCGCATTCACTGCGGGCCTTTTCTTTTACTGCGGAAGCTATCAGCCCCGACGACGCAGTGCGTCGATGCGGTCTTCCAGCGGCGGGTGGCTCATGAACATGCGGGCAAACCCTTGCTTGATGCCACCGTTGATGCCGAAGGCATTCAGGGTGTCCGGCATGTGTACCGGCAGCCCCTGTTCCGCCCGCAGGCGTTGCAGGGCCCCGATCATGGCATTGGTGCCGGCCAGGCGTGCACCGGCTTCGTCGGCACGAAATTCCCGTTTGCGCGAAAACCACATGACGATGGAGCTGGCCAGGATGCCCAGGACCAGTTCGGCAAAGATGGTCGCCACGTAGTAGGCAATGCCTTGGCCTTCTTCGTTCTTGAAGATCACCTTGTCGACGAAGTTGCCGATGATCCGTGCAAAGAACATCACGAAGGTGTTCACCACGCCTTGGATCAGCGCCAGGGTGACCATGTCGCCATTGGCCACGTGGCCGATTTCGTGGGCCAGCACGGCTTTGACTTCATCCGGCGAAAATCGCTCGAGCAAGCCCTGGCTGACCGCGACCAGCGCGTCGTTCTTGTTCCAGCCGGTGGCGAAGGCGTTCGCCTCGTAGGCCGGGAAAATCCCGACTTCCGGCATCTTGATCCCGGCTTCCCGGGACAGTTGCTCAACGGTTTGCAGCAGCCATTGCTCGTGACGTGTGCGCGGCTGGGTGATGATCTGGGTGCTGGTGCTCATCTTCGCCATCCACTTGGAGATGAACAGCGAGAACAGGGAACCGGCGAAACCAAAGACCGCACAGAAGATCAGCAGCTGATTGAGGTTGAGATCAACCCCGTTGGCCGCCATGAACCCGTTGAAGCCGAAAAGGCTCAGGGTGATGCTGGCAATCAGCACGACCGCCAGGTTAGTGGCCAAAAACAGCAGGATGCGCATCATGGTTGTAGAAATCTCCTCATGCTAAATATGTAGCGTACTGCGGGGTATATAAGGTGCTGCACCGGGCTATTCAACCGGGTGACTATTTCAAACTGTGTCCTACAGCAAGAGTCTAGCTGGTTGAAGGACATTTCCGACGCTGATGGCGGGAAGTGTTCGTCAGCCAATTGACCTCGCAGGCCCTGTAGTTGTTAGACGCGAGCCAGTAACCTGTCCTCCGTCAGCCGTGGAAGGCGTGATGCAAGACAGGGCGCAAAGATATGTTGCTGAATCAATCACCCTGCGACTTCAGTACGCGTCGCACGGTGACCTGTGCTTACTGGCGGTAAGACTTGAGGAAATTGCCGATACGTCCGATGGCCATGTCCAGGTCATCCAGCCGCGGCAGGGTCACGACTCGGAAATGGTCCGGCCATGGCCAGTTGAAGGCCGTGCCTTGCACCACCAGCAGCTTTTCGGAGAGCAGCAGGTCGAGCACGAACTTTTCGTCGTTGTGGATCGGGCAGACTTTCGGATCGATGCGCGGGAAGGCATACAGGGCGCCCATCGGCTTGACGCAGCTCACGCCCGGAATGTCGTTGAGCAATTCCCAGGTACGGTTGCGCTGCTCCAGCAGGCGACCTTGCGGCAACACCAGGTCATTGATGCTCTGATAACCGCCGAGGGCGGTCTGGATCGCATGCTGGCTCGGCACGTTGGCGCACAGGCGCATGTTGGCCAGCATGTCGATGCCTTCAATGTAGCTATGGGCGTGGTGTTTCGGGCCGGAAATGGCGACCCAGCCGGAACGGAACCCGGCTACGCGGTAGGACTTGGACAGGCCGTTGAAGGTCAGGCACAGCAGGTCCGGCGCGAGCGAAGCGGTGCAGATGTGCACGGCATCGTCGTACAGGATCTTGTCGTAGATTTCGTCGGAGAACACCACCAGGTTGTGCTGGCGGGCCAGTTCCAGCATGCCCAGCAGGACTTCTTTCGAATACACCGCACCCGTCGGATTGTTCGGGTTGATGATCACCAGCGCCTTGGTATTCGGGGTGATCTTGGCCTTGATGTCGGCCAGGTCCGGCCACCAGTTGGCCTGCTCGTCGCACAGGTAATGCACCGGGTTGCCCCCCGACAGGCTCACCGCGGCGGTCCACAGCGGGTAGTCAGGGGCCGGCACCAGTACTTCGTCGCCATTGTTGAGCAGGGCCTGCATCGACATCACGATCAGCTCGGACACGCCGTTGCCCAGGTAGATGTCTTCGATGCCGACGCCTTCCACCTGCTTTTGCTGGTAGTACTGCATGACGGCCTTGCGCGCACTGAACAGGCCTTTGGAGTCGCTATAACCCTGGGCGGTCGGCAGGTTGCGGATCACGTCCTGGAGGATTTCATCCGGCGCTTCGAAACCAAAGGGTGCCGGGTTGCCGATGTTCAGCTTGAGGATGCGATGGCCTTCCTCTTCCAGGCGTTTGGCGTGCTTGAGCACTGGGCCGCGAATGTCGTAGCAGACGTTGGCGAGCTTGTTCGATTTGCTGACCTGCATGGCGATGTGTTCCCGAAAATGAACGATCCAGGCGGCGTTTGCACGACCGTACTGGGAATCCTGCGTAATCACACAGGCCTGACGCCTTATGATGCGCCACCCATAAATCCGTTTGAATGCGCGTGGTCTGGCTGCCAGACTGGCGTTTGACGAGGCGCAATCATACGTGCCGCCCGATCCGTGGAAAAGGTACAGATCGGGCTTTTTCAGCTGCTGAGGTGTGACAATGGAAAAGTTGGATAAAACCCTGGAAGAATGGAAGGCGATGCTCGATCCGGAGCAGTACAACGTTTGCCGCCTGAAGGGCACCGAACGTCCGTTTTCCGGCAAATACAACGACAGCAAGGTCGACGGTGTCTACCACTGCATCTGCTGCAATGAGCCGCTGTTCGACTCCAAGACCAAATTCGACTCCGGCTGCGGCTGGCCGAGTTTCTACGCGCCGATCGGCGACAGCGCCATGGTCGAGATCCGTGATGTCAGCCATGGGATGATTCGCACCGAGGTAGTTTGCGCCAAATGCGATGCGCACCTGGGGCATGTGTTCCCGGATGGTCCGCCGCCGACCGGGTTGCGGTATTGCATCAACTCGGTGTGCCTGGACCTGGTGCCACGCTCCTAACTTGGATTTTTGATCGGTTCAGCGAGCCCCTGTAGGAGCCGGCTTGCCGGCGAAGGCGTCTGCGTTGTCGATGCAAGGCTCGAGGCCGCCTTCGCTGCGGTGCGGCGATCCGACAAGCCAGCTCCTACAGTTCGTGTTGCACGACGTAAGATCGATTTATTAAATTGCACACAATTCAATTGCTCGCTATGTTTATCCCACCAGCCTTACCTCAGAGTCCGAAATCATGAGCGACAACCTGCTGAGCATTCCCTGCACCACCATCAAGGGCGAGCAAAAGACCCTGGCGGATTACGCCGGCAAAGCCGTTTTGGTGGTCAACACCGCGAGCAAATGCGGCTTCACTCCGCAGTACAAAGGGCTGGAAGAACTGTGGCAGACCTACAAGGACCAAGGCCTGGTGGTACTCGGCTTTCCCTGCAACCAGTTCGGCCATCAGGAGCCAGGTAACGAAGGGGCAATTACCGAGTTTTGCGAGTTGAACTACGGCGTCAGCTTCCCGCTGTTCAAAAAGATCGAAGTCAACGGCGCTGATGCCCATCCGCTGTTCGTGCAATTGAAAAAGCGTGCACCGGGCGTACTGGGTTCCCAGGGTATCAAGTGGAACTTCACCAAGTTCCTGATCGGCAAGGACGGGCAGTTGGTCAAGCGCTTCGCGCCGGCGACCAAGCCGCAGGACCTGAGCCGCGAGATCGAAGCCCTGCTCAAATGAATACCTTGTCCGTCGATTCCCTGAAGCTCGACAGCCAACTCTGCTTCAAGCTGTATGCCGCTTCCCGGGCGGTCATCCGCGCCTATAAGCCGATGCTTGATCAGCTCGGCCTGACCTACCCGCAATACCTGGCGATGCTGGTGTTGTGGGAGTGGCAGGAAGCGACCCCGGAGCAGCCGACGGTGAAGGCGTTGGGCGAACGCCTGGCGCTGGATTCCGGCACGTTGACGCCGCTGCTCAAGCGGCTTGAGCAGTTGCAGCTGGTGCAGCGTCAGCGTTCGGCGCGGGATGAGCGTGAAGTGCACCTGAGCCTGTCACCCAGCGGCAAGGCGTTGCGCGCCCGGGTGGGGCCGCTCAAGGCGCGCCTGTTGTGCGACAGCGGTGTCGATCTGGATCGGCTGCATGATCTGCGCGAGGGGCTCGATCATCTCCTGGGCCAGATCAAGGCGTTGTCGTAGTCGGCATCCACAAATCCAGCAAGGCGGCCAGCTCTTCGCGGCGGAACGGTTTGGCCAGGTAGTCGCTCATGCCCGCTGCACGGCAGCGTTCGCGTTCTTCGGACATCGCATTGGCGGTCAGGGCGACAATGGGCAACTGTGGCCAGCGCCCGCTGCGACGGATTTGCCGGCTGGCTTCGTAACCGTCCATCACCGGCATGTTGCAGTCCATCAGCACCAGATCGAACTCGCTGTGCTCAAGTTGATCCAGGGCCTCGCCGCCGTGAGCGGCGACGATCACCTCGCAGCCGAGTTTGCCAAGCATGCCCTTGGCCACCAGCTGATTGACCGGATTGTCCTCCACCAACAACACCCGTCCGCGTCGCATGGGTGAGCGATTATCGAGCCGGGCATCGTTGATCGTGTTGAGATCCGGCTGCAGCACCCGCCGCAGAGTCTGGTACAGCGCATTCCGCGCCAGAGGCCGCGCCTGTTGCTGCAAGGGCGCCAGGGCGGCGGCTTCTTCGCTGGGCATGAAACTGCCGTAGGCGGTCACCAGCAAAATCGGCGCCGTGTAGGTGGGGCGCAGGCCGAACAGGCATTCGGGGCAGTCGGTGATCACCACATCGGGGTCCAGCCCGATCAACAAGTCGTCGATCGAACGTTGCTGATATTCCAGGCCCCAACCCGGCAACAGGCTCTTGAGCAGTTCCGCCAGACCGCTGCTGGCGGCGGTGATCGCGATGACCTTGCCCGGCAATTTTGCCGGCACCAGGGCGCGGGTGTGGCCCGGCAACGGCAGGTCCGCGCAGAACTGGCTGCCGAAGCCGGGTTCGGAGCTGATGGCGAGACGTCCTTGCATGGCTTCGCAGAGGTTGTAGGTCAGTGCCAGGCCCAGGCCGGTACCGCCGAATTGCCGGGTAATACCGGCACCCGCCTGGGTGAAGGGCTGAAAGATCCTGAGCTGGGCGTCCTGGGCGATGCCGATACCGGTATCGCAGACCTCGATCCTGACGCCGTCCCCGAACGTGGACAGGCGCACATCGACCCGGCCGAAGCGGGTGAACTTGAGGGCGTTGGACAACAGGTTGCTGACGATCTGCCGGACCCGGGTCGGGTCGCCGAGCACCAGCGCCGGAAAGTGCGGATCGATCAGACAGGTCAGTTCGACGCTCGGTGCTGCGTTCTGCGACAGCAGGCTGGCAGTGTCTTCGATCAGCGAACCGAGATCGAACGGGATGTGCTCGAGTTCAAGCTGACCCGCGTCGAATTTCGACAGGTCGAGAATGTCGTTGAGCAATTCCACCAGCACTTTTCCCGAGTCATGGGCGATGGATAGCTGTTGCTGTTGCTCGGCATTGAGCGGGCCATCCAGTGAGAGCGCGATCATCCCCAGCAGTCCGTTGAGTGGGGTACGGATTTCGTGGCTCATGTTGGCCAGGAACGCCGAGCGCGCTTCGGCCATGTCCAGGGCGGTGCGGCGGGCGACGTCCAGTTCCTGGTTGGACTGGCTGAGCCGGGCGTTGATGGCTTTGAGTTCCGCGGTCCGGGCCGAAACGATGTTTTCCAGTTGTGCGAGGTAGTCGGTCAGACGGTTTTCGGCATTGCGTCGCTGCTGGATTTCGGTGGCGATGTTTTCGAATTGCTGATTCGCAACTTTGACCAGCACGCCGATCTCATCGTTTTCATGACCGGCAGGGCATTCCAGCCACGTCGGTTCGACACTGCGCGGATCGCGGCCGCTGAGTTCACGAATGACCCGTGCCAAGGGTTTGGTCAGCATCACATAGAACAGGGCAAGCAGGATGCCGGTCAGCAGCAGGCTCCGGGTGAAGCCGTTGAGCAGGGTCACTTCGGCCCGACTCAGGAACCGGCTGCCGAAGGCATAGGTGTCGACGTCCAGGCGCAGGGTGCCAAGGGATTCGGACGGTAAATGGTCCAGGTACAGGCGGTCTTCGAAGTGCCGGTTGGCGCCAAACAGGAAGTCGCTGATCACCCGATAACCGCTTTGCGAGCCAGGGCGCTTGACTTTGGCCAACACCGTACCGTTGTTGTCGGTCAATTGCGCGCCGATGATGGCGGGCGAGCGCAACAGGCCCAGGGTCAGTTCCTGGGCGAGTTCGGCGTCGATGTTGTAGGCGATGCGCGAAGCGGGGTTATGACTGATTTCCAGCAATGACAGGATTTCGCGGTTGATGGAGGCATCTTCGCTGGCATAATCGATGCTTATTTGCAGCAAGCTGAGCAGCGTACCCAGAATGAAGCCGACCAGTACGGTCAGCCGGGCTTGTTTATAGGACAGGCGGTTAGTGAACTTGATATCCATGGGGTGTTGAACCACTTCCGTTTCCCTTCGCTGCTCAAGCATAGTCGATCATGCATGGATCCCGATGTCCCCGCACGCCCCTTGTTCAAGGGCTGAAAAGGTCATCGTACGCTGTGTTGGATTGCTGTAACGCATCATTACCGTGAACGTGCCCGAGGAGAAGACGTGGATTCCCGATTGAATGCTTTTCTTGAACGCGCCGATGCCGTGCTGGCCCGTATCGAACCGCTGCTGCCCACCCCCCGGCAAGCCATCGACTGGACGCACTGCCTGGCCGCACGCTGGCATCGCGAAGGGCGCAGCGGTTTTCTGTTGCCGCTGCAAGTCAGTCTCGACATGCGTTTGTCCGACTTGATCGGCGTCGATCGGCAAGTGGAACAGTTGGGGCGCAATACCCAACAGTTCCTCGACGGCATGCCGGCCAACCACGCCTTGCTCTGGGGCTCGCGCGGTACAGGCAAATCGTCCCTGGTGCGCGCCTTGCTGGCCGAACACGCCCAGGCGGGGTTGCGGCTGATCGAGATCGAACGCGATCACCTGGCGGACTTGCCACGCGTAGTCGAACAGATTGGCAAATTGCCCCAGCGCTTCGTGCTGTTCTGCGATGACCTGTCGTTCGAGTCGGGCGAAGGCGACTATCGCGTGCTCAAGAGCGTGCTCGACGGTTCTCTCGAACAGGCGCCGGATAACGTTTTACTCTACGCGACCTCCAATCGTCGGCACCTGGTTCCGGAAAAGGAAAGCGATAACGAAAACTGGAAAAGGGTCGACGGCGAACTCCATCCCAGCGAGGCGGTGGAAGACAAGATTGCCCTGTCGGACCGTTTTGGCCTGTGGCTGTCGTTCTATCCGTTTACCCAGGAACACTTCCTCAACGTCGTCGAGCACTGGATCGGTCAACTGGCCGACAAGGCCGGCCTCAAGTGGCAGCGTGATGCAGAACTGGACATCCTCGCCGTGCGCTGGGCGACGGGGCGGGGCAATCGCAACGGACGATGCGCCTATCAATTTGCCCGCTATTGGGTCGGGCTCAAGCTGTTGGAGCGCAAGGCATGATCGATTTGCAAAAGAGCGGCCAGGGCCTCGAAGGCTACGGCATGCTGTGGGCACAGCTGGAGTCGTTGCTGGCGGATGAGCGGGATTTCATTGCCAACGCCGCGCAGTTTTCGGCATTCCTGTACAACCAGCTCGATGATTTGAACTGGGCCGGTTTTTACCTCAATCGCAATGAAGAGCTGGTACTGGGTCCGTTTCAAGGCCAGATCGCCTGCGTGCGAATTCCGTTCGGTCGCGGTGTGTGCGGGACTGCGGCGGCGACCTTGCACACCCAATTGGTCGAAGACGTACACGCGTTCCCGGGGCATATCGTCTGCGACAGCGCGTCCAACAGCGAGCTGGTCGTGCCGCTGGTCAAAAACGGCCGATTGATCGGCGTATTGGACCTCGACAGCCCGAAGCTCGCGCGGTTTACCGCTGAAGATCAAGCCGGTATCGAACACCTGGCGGCGATTTTCCTGCGCCTGACTGACTGCTGATCATGCAGGGTTAAGCCTCTTTCATTTTGCTGTCGTCGTTTTGTCGAAGTTGCTGTTGCAGCGCCTGCTCCAATTCGAGCATGGCGCTCCCTACGGCTTTGCTGCATTCGGTGACGTTGGCGCGATGGAACACTTCATGGCAGGCGCTCTCCAGCGCCTCACAGCTGTCGATCAAGCGGGCGGCCTGGACAATGCGGGCCGCGCCCTTGATTTTGTGGGCCATATCGAGGAATGACTGCCGCTCCCCGGATGGGGTCAATGCCAGCAGCGCTTGTCGGTCCGACCGGTTGCTGTTGAACAGTTCGACCAACAGTCGCTGTTCCAGAACCGGGTTACCCCCCGTCAACTGGTGCAGCCCTTTCAGGCTGAAGGCCGGATCGCGCACGATGGGCTCGATACCTTCAACCCATTGGCTCAACGCTGACAGCGTCAGGGGTTTGAACAGGCAGTCGTCCATGCCGGCTTGTTTGCAGCGCTGTATTTCTTCCGGCTGTGCGTTGGCAGTGAACCCCAGAATGGTGCAGGGAGGGCGTGGCGTTTGTGGTTCCTGTCGGCGAATGGCGCGGGCCAATTCGTAGCCATTCATGATCGGCATGTTGCAATCGACAATCACCAGATCGAACGTCAGCGCTTGCCACGCCTCGAATCCTGCCTCGCCATCCGCTGCGACGCTGAATCGATGCCCCAGAAACTCAAGCTGCTGGCACATGAGCAAGCGATTGGCCGGGTGATCGTCCACCACCAGAACGTTCAGGGGTGACCTTGTGGCATGGATGGGCGCTTCAACAGCCTCGGGAAGCTGCTCGTATGGCAGCGTTGCCAGGCACAGCGAAACCTGGACCTGAGTGCCGATACCCGGCTGGCTGCTCAATTGCAGGCTGCCGCCCATCATTTCGCACAGACTGCGACTGATCACCAGGCCCAGCCCTGCGCCCCCCCTGCTTGACTGTTCACAATGATCGGCTTGAGCGAAAGGTTCGAATAACCGTTGCCGATCCTGTTCGCTGATGCCGATGCCACTGTCCTGAACGTGTAACAACATCCGGATGCGTTCCGGCTCGTCGGTGGGTTGCAGGACAACGCTGATCCTGACCTGGCCAAGCTCTGTGAACTTGATGGCGTTGCTGATCAGGTTGGACAACACCTGCTTGAAGCGCAACGGGTCCAATACGATATCGAGCCGCGGATTGTCGGGGTGAAATTCCAACAGCAGTTCAAGATTTTTCTGACGCGCCAGCCCTTCGAAAATCCGTATCACCGAGGTCACGATCTCACGCGGGTTGACGCGTTCCGGGCTCAGGCTCAGGCGGCCGGACTCGATCCGCGCGATATCGAGAATGTCTCCGATCAGCTCGAGCAAGTCTTTTGCCGAGTTGTACGCCACATCGATGGCCGGACGGTCCGGATGCTGGTCATCGATACGCTTGAGCGTCAGTTCGAGCATGCCGATGACCGCGTTCATCGGCGTGCGGATCTCATGGCTCATGGTCGCCAGGAACGTGCTTTTGGCCCGGTTGGCTTCATCGGCCCGTTCTTTCGCGCAGCGCAACTCATCGAACAGTTGCCGCCGCTCGCTGATGTCGATCCAGCCGCCAATGATGCCCCGCACTTCACCGCTGGAATCGCGGTAGGGGATAATCCAGTGGTAGATCGTCAGTCTGCGGCCTCCAATGTGCAGCGGCCGGTCGAGAATCAGCGGTATGCCCTCGGCCACGACGCGCTGGTAATCGGCTTGAAATTCGCGCGCTTCGAAGGCATTGCTCAGGGTGCCCTGCAGGACGCTTTTGCCGATGACCTCTTCACGTTTCACGCAGAAGGTTTCCAGGTAACTGTCGTTGCAGCTTTGCAACAGCCCTTGCCGATCGCGCACATAGATGGGATGCGGTGTGCCGTTGACCAGCGAGCGCATGAATTCGAATTGATCGTTCAACGCACGCTCGGCCGCCTGACGCTGTTTTATCTGGCGACGCATATAAGCGTTCCAGGCAACGGAAATCAGCAACAGCACGCCGGCGCCGATGACGATCTGAAAAAACAGGCGGTGATAGTTGCGCCAGGGATGTTGCGAGGTCGCCGAATAACCACGCCAGCGACTGTTGATGATGCCCAGTTCTTCCGGTGTGATGCTTTGCAGCGCCTTGTCGAGAATGGCGTTCAGCTCGCGGGCGTCCCGGCCGGTCGCCAGGGAAAATGCGGCCTGCCGGGTTCCGAGGGTGCTGCTGATGCGCAGGGTGTGTTCGAAAACCTGCGATGACAGGAAGTAGTTGGCAACCACCAGTGAGCTCACCGCACCCTGTGCCTTGCCTTCGGCCAGCATTTCCGCGGCGCTGAAGGTGTCCGGGGTTTCAATCAGCTTGATCTGCGGGAACTCGCGGCGCAAGTCATCCGCCATTGGATTGCCCTGAGCGATGGCCAGGCGTTGGTTCTGCAATTGGGCAAGGCTTGTCGGGCTGCCGGCGGATTTGCGGGTCAGCAGAATGAAGGAGTTCTGCAGGTATGGCCGGGTGAAGCTCAGGCTCGCTTCACGTTGGGCGCTGGGGAGCAGGGCGGCGATCAGGTCGGCTTGCCCGGTGTTGACCTGCTCGACCATCTCGCCATCGCTGCGGCTGCGCCGAATATCGAAGCGCAAACCGGTACGCAGCCTGATCAGTTCGAGCAGGTCTGCGGTAATGCCTCGAAAGTTGCCGTCGTTGTCGAAAAACGTCAGCGGCGCAAACGCTTCATTGACCACCACCCGCACGACCGGGTGTTGCGCCAGCCAGCGTTCTTCGTGGTCACTGAGCTGCAGTTTTTGATCGGTGAGCAGAATGTCGCTGCCAGCGCTCCAGCGCTTGGCAATGCTGTCTCGCTCGCCGGTGGGGACCGCCATCAGCATCGCATTGATAATCCCGAGCAGTTCGGGGTTGTTCCTGTTCACGGCAAAGCTGAAACCCTGGGCTTCGTGTCTGCCGAAATTGGCCATGCGGACGTTGTTCAGGTAGCCCTTGTTGATCATGTAGTGGGTTGAAATAGTATCGCCGAGGAAGACGTCAGCCTGGTCGAAAGCCACAGCATTGATCGCATTCTGGTAGGAAGGGTAGGACGTGATGATCGCCTTGGGATAGACGGCCCTGACTTCCTCCAGTGGCAAATAGTGATACACCATGCTCAACCGCAGGCCGACGAGACCGTCGCTCAGGGACCTGCTTTCGTCTTCCCGGGTCACCAGCACCGGTTGATCCACGGCGTAGGGTTCGGACAGCACGATGTCCAGGGCATTGTGAGCTTCGAACCCGTTGGCGGTGCCGAGCAGGTCGACCTCGCCGTTTTCGAGTGCCTCGATCGCCGCCCCTCGGGACTCGAAGCGCCGGACCTTGATGGGCAAACCGGTGGACGTGCCCAGGAGCCCGGCATAGTCGGCGGTGTAACCTTCATACTCGTGACCGCTGACGGTCAGATCGAAGGGCGGATAATCCGGGGCTGAAGTGCCGAGAATCAGTTCACCCTTGTTTTTGATCCATTGGCGTTGGGATTGATCCAGTTGCACTTCCAGGTGTCCGGCCGATGAACGACTGAGCAGGGTGAGACTGTTGCTGGAGGTCTGTGCAGCGGGCACCGCGGTGCTCAGGCTCAAACCGGCGGCCATGAGTATCAGATAGTCCTTTATGCGGCTGAGCATTCTGCTTCTCACACTAACGCGTTACGTTTTGCCATCTCGATGAGTTCAACCAGGGATTCGGCCTTGAGTTTTTGCATGAGTCGTTTTTTATAGGTGCTGACCGTCTTGTTGCTCAGAAACATGCCTTTGGCAATTTCCTTGTTGCTGCGGCCTTGGGCGAAAAGTTGCAATACCATCAGTTCGCGATCGTTGACTGCCTTGAACAACTCCAGATCGGCACAACGTGCGTCATCGCCACGAACAGGACTCAGGGCCTCGCTCGGATAATAGTTGTAACCTGAAAATACCGCTTTGATGGCACTGACCAGTTCACTGAGCTCTTCCTGTTTGCACACATATCCGCAGGCGCCGGATTTCATGCAGCGAGTACCGAAAAGTTTCGGGCATTGCGCTGTTAGTACCAGTGTTTTTATCGGCGTACACATTTGGTTGATGCGGGCGAGAACTTCCAGTCCGTCCAGTTTGGGAATGCTGATATCGAGAATGACCAGGTCAGGCATGCATTCGCGAATCATCTGCATGGCATCGACCCCATTATCCGATTCGCCGACGACATTGAAATCTGCATGTTCGAGCAACATTCGGAGGGCAAGGCGGATGACGGGGTGATCGTCGACGATAAAAACGGAGTTCATAATCAAATCCCATACGAGCGCGAATAAAGCACGCACCTTAGCTCAGATAGTTGAGGTGACGCATGAACTGACGGACCTGCTGCAGCAATATAGGAATATTCCTACAGCGGAAAAAGATTAGGACTACGTGTTAACTGGATTTTTTGTGAAGACAGTGTCGGCGTCGGGCGTTTAGATGAGGTGTTTGAACTGCTATTTCGCAAGTATTGAATTGTATTTTGCTCGGGGTTTTAGTGTCTGAATTTCAACGTTGTTTATAGTGAGGTCAAGGTCAACAAGTTTAGAAATTCGGATTGTTTCAATGGCTTGGCCAGACAACCCAATAATGGCAGCCGATACGCCTTGGCCACTTGCTTTAATTCGTCCAGTTCAGCGGATGTCAGGCTGCTTAGCAATATGGCTTGCCTGATCATCCCCCGATGACTGGCGTACTCGATCAACTCGAGGCCGGGAAGATCGGGCAGGCATTGGTCGCACAAAAGAATATCGAAGGGGTGCGCCGCCCTGATCATATGTTGCATCGCGCCTTCGGCACTGTCGGCGGGGGTCAATTGAGTGAAGCCGTAACTCTCGAGCAGGCACTGGGTCGCCCTGAGCTGAAAGGGGTGATCTTCTACCAGCAGGATGCGCAGATTGTCTTCGGACATAGGATTACTCACGCTTCATCTGTCGAGTACAACGGAGTGTGATTATTGAGCGAAAATGCCGGACAGACGATCAGTACATTTACCTCAAGCTGTAGGGGGATTCAGCGAGCGTTGAACGTACTTGGATTTTCCAGCGTCGATCGGCCATTCGGGGGTCGAAATGGCCGATCGACCGGTTCCTGTCAATGGTGGGAGCGACCGGTCATTTCCAATGCCATGTCACTGGCATAGCTGTCGGTCATGCCCGCGATGAAATCGATCATGCGCAGAAACGAAGTGTGCAAGGGACCGTAGGGATCGGGCGCATTGTTGCCCAACAAATCGAGGATGCGCCGGCTCTTGAAGGAGGGCGTACGACCGTCATGCTGCTCCAGTGCCGCGCCGCAGAAGGCATTGAGCAGGATTTCCAGGGTGGTATAGGCGCCGATCTCGTGCAGGGTCTTGCGCTTGTCCTGGAAGATCTTTTTGCGCGCCATGTCCTTCGCATTCAACACGCATCGCTTGGCGGGGCCATGCATGTGCTCCACCAGATCGCCGGGCAGCAGGCCCGCCAGCAATGCGTCCTGTTGCTCGACAAAGGCGCGGGCCGCGGCGTTGGTCAGATGTTCGATGGCTTTGCCGCGCAGGATCGCCAGTTTACGCCGGCGCGAGTCCTGCGGACCGAGCTGGCGATAGGTCTCCGGCAAATCGTCACCCACCAGATCCAGCAGCAGCGATTCGACTTCGGCATATTCCAGCAGCTCCATCTCCAGGCCATCTTCCAGGTCGATGAGCGCGTAGCAGATGTCGTCGGCGGCTTCCATCAGGTACACCAGCGGGTGACGCGCCCAGCGCTGTTCCTCGAGTTGCGGCAGGCCGAGTTTTTGGGCGATCTGCTCCAGCAGCGGCAACTCACTCTGGTAGCAGCCGAACTTGTGCTTCTTGTAGCCCAGTGAGTCCGCGTGTTTTGCCGTCCATGGATACTTCAGATAAGTCCCCAGGGTGGCGTAGGTCAGCCGGGTGCCGCCGTCGAACTGGTGATATTCCAGCTGCGTGAGTACCCGGAAGCCTTGGGCATTGCCTTCGAAATTGAGGAAGTCATCGCGTTCGACTTCGCTCATGGCATCCAGCCAGCCACGGCCAGCGGCTTGCTGGAACCAGTGCCTGATGGCGTCTTCGCCGGAGTGGCCGAAGGGCGGGTTGCCGATGTCGTGGGCCAGGCAGGCCGATTGCACGACCATCCCCAGGTCACTCGGGTCGCACCAGTCGGGCAGGGCATTGCGGATGGTTTCACCGACGCGCATGCCCAGCGAGCGGCCGACGCAACTGACTTCCAGCGAGTGGGTCAGGCGCGTGTGGATGTGATCGTTACTGGAGACTGGATGAACCTGCGTCTTGCGCCCGAGGCGGCGAAACGCTCCCGAAAAAATGATGCGGTCGTGGTCTTTGTGGAAAGGGCTGCGGCCGAGTTCTTCCGGGCTGTGCAATGGCTTTCCGAGGCGTTCGCGAGTAAGCAAAGTTTGCCAATCCAAGGCTGGTGCTCTCCGTCTGGTGACTGAGTCCCTAGCTTCCGGGTTCGCGCCATGGCCTGCAAGGGGCAAAACACGCACGCGCCTGTAGACGCACGGCGTGCCGGCGACCGGGTAGGCAAGCCGGGATGGACCCCTCGATAAAGAGGTTCGTCCCGGTGACGTTACCAGCATGCAGCCAGAGCGTGGCCTATTGGTTGCGCGAGTTGCCTTGCATGACCAGCTTGATCAACGGACCCAATGTGGTCCCCAATCGAACCAGGCGGGTCAGGCTGCTGGTGCCGCCACTCCTGGCGCCTTTGCCGGTGAGAAAACCCAGCAAGGTCACGGCGGCCATGCCCCAGAGCGGGGCGTGTTTGATGCCGAAGCTCCCCTGCAGGTTTTGCGTCATCCCGCGCACACGCTGCAGGGGTTGCAGCAGTTGCGCGGATTCGTGGCGGATTTCCTGGCGATGCATTTCCATGCGCAGGCGGATCAATGCCTTGCGCATTTCCGTGCGCGAGTTGTTATTAGGCAATGCAGGCAGACTCATGGCAGCAGGCGCTCCCGATCATTGGCCAATTCTTCCAGCGTGCCGTGAAAGGGCGAGGACTCATCGAAAATCGCCGCTCTCAACCGCATCCCGCAGAATATGGCCGCGAGGGTATAGAACACGCATAGCCCGATGATGGCCGGCAGGCGATAGGTGTCCCAGAACAGGATCAACACCAGCGTCGACAAGCCCACCAGCAACAGCAAGGCAAACACCAGCGCGAGGCCGGCGAACAGCAACAGGCTGACGGTGCGGGCCTTCTGTTCCTGCAGTTCGATGCCGAACAGTTCGACATGGCTGTGCAGCAGCCCAAGAAAAGCGGCACCCAGGCGCCGCGGTGAGGAGCTTGGGCCCGTCGCGGACGAGCCGGATTCGCCGATCGCCATAATCAGCGCCGAGTGGCCAGCAGGCCAATCAGGAAGCCTACGCCCGCCGCTATCCCGACCGATTGCCATGGGTTGGCCTGAACATAGTCTTCAGTCGCGGTGACGGCGGCCTTGCCGCGTTCGCGCAGGGAATCTTCGGTCAGTTTCAAGGTTTCCCGGGCACGCAGCAGGCTGTCGTGGATTTGCGAGCGCAATTCATCGGCCTGATCGCCGGCCAGCGTCGCCGTGTGTTCCAGCAACCGCTCGGTGTCGCTGACCAGTGTTTGAAAGTCATTCATCAGAATTTCTTGAGCAGTCTTTGCCTTGATGCTGGCCATGGGTGGATCTCCGTAAGTGGCGTCTGTTGCGTTCGAGTATGAGCCTTGCGTGAAGGTTCAGTACAAATGACTGGTACAACTTTTGCTATGTCGTGGTGCGTCCGCCTGCGTTGTTGCGCTGTTGCCGGGCATGATTCGAGCGAAACCTTATCTCAAATAAAGAAAACTCGCGCAAAGGCTCCAACCTTGTGCGCCAAAGTGGCTCAGCGGATCCCTGTACCGGTCCGGGAGCGTTGCAACTTGGTGCATGAATTGTCTGTGCGAACTGCTTTGGTGCTTTTTTAGCCTTCAGGTCTGCCAATCCATGGAAAATCTGCAAAGCGCTGTGGACAGTCTGATCCATAGCTCCAACACGTTGTTCATTCTCGGCGGCGCGGTCATGGTGCTGGCCATGCACGCCGGTTTTGCCTTCCTGGAAGTCGGCACGGTCCGACAGAAGAATCAGGTCAACGCCCTGGCGAAAATCCTCAGCGACTTCGCGATTTCGACCCTGGCCTATTTCTTTATAGGCTATTGGATTTCCTATGGGGTCAGCTTCATGCAACCGGCGGCGGTGATCAATGCCGATCATGGCTACGGATTGGTGAAGTTTTTCTTTCTGCTGACGTTTGCCGCGGCGATCCCGGCGATCATTTCCGGCGGGATCGCCGAGCGAGCCCGGTTTGTCCCGCAGTTGTGCGCGACGGCCTGGATCGTGGCGTTCATTTATCCGTTTTTCGAAGGCATGATCTGGAACGGCAACTTCGGCTTGCAAGCCTGGTTGCTGGCACGCTTCGGCGCCAGCTTCCATGATTTCGCAGGCTCGGTGGTGGTCCACGCCATGGGCGGCTGGCTGGCACTGGCGGCGGTGTTGTTGCTCGGGCCACGCAACGGTCGTTACCGCGATGGAAAACTGGTCGCGTTCGCCCCCTCCAGCATTCCTTTCCTGGCATTGGGTTCGTGGATCCTGATCGTCGGCTGGTTCGGTTTCAACGTGATGAGTGCGCAAACCCTGCTAGGTCTCAGCGGCCTGGTGGCGGTGAATTCGCTGATGGCCATGGTCGGCGGCACCGTGGCGGCGTTGATCGTCGGGCGCAATGACCCGGGCTTTCTGCATAACGGCCCGCTGGCCGGGCTGGTGGCGATCTGCGCCGGCTCCGATCTGATGCACCCGGTGGGTGCGCTGGTGACCGGTGCCGTTGCCGGTGCGCTGTTTGTCGGGTGCTTTACCGCCGCCCAGGGCAAATGGAAGATCGACGATGTCCTGGGGGTGTGGCCGTTGCATGGCCTGTGCGGCGTCTGGGGCGGAATCGCCTGCGGCATTTTCGGCCAGGTCACGTTGGGCGGTCTGGGCGGGGTCAGCCTGATCAGCCAATTGATCGGGACTGCGCTGGGTGTGATGGTGGCGCTGGTCGGTGGTTTTACCGTGTATGGCGTGATCAAGGCCTTCCATGGTCTGCGCCTGAGTCAGGAAGAAGAGTATTACGGCGCGGACCTGTCGGTGCACAAGATCGGCGCTGTCAGCCAGGACTGAATCAATGCACGTCATCGTCTGCGCCGGGATAAATACCGTGCAACAGGCGATAGCGGTCGTGCCGGATCTGGTCGGCCCGCTCCTGCACCTGATGCGCGGGCAACCCCAGCATGATCAGCGCGTGGGAGGCGAGCATCAGGCTCGATTCCAGCAGTTCCGGCACCACTTCGCTGGCGCCGGATGCTTTCAACTCGGCCAGTTGGCTGTCGTCGCGCGTGCGTACCAGGATCGGCACGGTCGCGTTGAGTCGCCGCGCTTCCTTGAGGATCAGTAAAGCGATGTCGGTCTGATCCACGGCGATCACCAACAGCCTGGCGCGCTCCAGCCCTGTCGCGATCAGCAGTTCACCGCGGCGTGAGTCGCCATAATGCACACAGGATTCACCCACGGCGGCTTCCTGGACACGCACCGGATCTATATCCAGTGCGATATAGGGTTGCTGCACATTGCGCAGTGCGCGTCCGATCGACTGGCCGACACGACCATAGCCACAGATCACTGCATGGCCATGCAAGTCGGCGGTGAGCGCGCTGATTTCCTCGAGTTTCGCTTCTTCATTGGGTTTGCGGTGCAGGCGTGTCGCCAGGTGAGGCGCGGCGCGCAATAACAGCGGCGTGACGAGCATCGAACAGAAAGTTGCCGCCAGCAGCAGGCCGCCAAAATCGGCGGGCATCAGGGTGTTCTGCTGCATCTGCGCCATCAGCGCAAAGCAGAACTCGCCGCCCTGGGCCAATGCCAGGCCGCTGCGCCAGGCCGTTTCGCCATCGCTGCCGCGCCATTTGACCAGGAGCGCAACGACGCTGCCTTTGATCAGCAACAACCCCAGGGTCAGGCCGAGGATCAGCAGGCCGTGGCTGGCGAACAACTGCAAATCGATCAGCATGCCGATACTGACAAAGAACAGGCCGAGCAGAATGTCGCGGAAGGGGCGGATGTCGGCTTCGATCTGGTGCCGGTAGTGGCTTTCTCCCAACAGCATGCCGGCCAGGAATGCACCCAGGGCCGGGGAGAGGCCGAGCAGGTGAGTCAACCATGCCGTCAGCAGCACGATGACCAGCGCCAGCAGCACGAACAGCTCAGCGGAGCGGGCTGCCGCCACTTCATGGAACAGCCGCGGCAGTACCCAGCGACTGGCCAGCAGCAGACCGACGAACAGCACCACGGTCTTGCCCAGCGTCAGTGGCAGCGCCCAGTACCAGGCCTGATCGCTGTTGCCGGCGAACACGGGCACCATCGTCAGCAGCAACACCGCCACCACATCCTGGAACAGCAGCACGGCGATGGCATTCTGGCCGTGGCTGCTGAAAATCTCGCCGAGACTGCCCAGCTCCTTGCTGACGATGGCGGTGGAGGACAACGACAAGCCGGCACCGAGCAACAGCGCAGGCAGGGTCGAGATGCCGAGCACCATCAGCAAACCACCCAGTAGCATTGCGGTGCCCAGTACCTGCAGGCTGCCGAGGCCAAACACCACTCGGCGCAACGCGAGCATTTTCGTCAGGGAAAACTCCAGCCCCAGGGAGAACAGCAGGAAAACCACCCCCAGTTCGGCGAGGTCCGGCAAATCTTCGCCTTCATTGACCCAATTGAATGCGGACGGCCCGATCATCAGCCCCACGCACAGGTAGCCGAGCACCGGCGGCAAGCGCAGGCGCTGGAACAGTGCAATCACCACCAGGGAGGCGGTGAATATGATCAACAGGTTGGCGAACACAAAACTCTCCGGCAATAGGTCTGGCTACTCAAGCGTAGAAGCAAAAAAGCCGCGAGCATCGCGCAAGTGTCATTCTGCACGAATGATTTGAGTCAGCGTTTGCCGACATTTTCTGTAATTCACCGTTGCTCAGGCGCGCGGTTCATTGGCTCGACGGCTTTTGATCGCCGGCCTAGAATGAACGCCTACTTAGTCGGGTCTTGTCGTCATGCCTCCTGAATGTCAGCTGTTCGGCACCGTTGGGTGCCATCTGTGTGAAGTGGCCGAAGCCATGCTGATGGAATTTGTCGAGCGTGGCCTGCTGGTGGAGCTGGTGGATATCGCTGCGGACGAAACCTGGTTCGAAGCCTACAGTTTGCGTATTCCGGTATTGCGGCGGGTCGATACCGGCGCGGAGCTGGGCTGGCCGTTCAGTGCCGATCAGGTGGTGGCGTTCTTGCGTTGACCGGACGCTATCGGTGCCGACCCACCCGTCGCCGTTCTCGTTTCTTCCATTGGCGAAAAGCAGGTTAATCGGATACTGTATGTTCATACAGCTATTCCGGTTGCCTGCCACGCGCCCTTCTGCGAGATTGGGCAGGCGATCCCAGAAGTGAGAGGGATGAACTTGGTCAAAGTCGAACAATTGAAGAACAGCGTGAACCGGATGTCGGCGGACGTGGTGCGCGAGGCCGTCCTCGAATTGCGTCTGGATGGCCTGGTCACCGAAGGAAAAACCCCCTTCAACAAGCTGCATTTCAACACCTGTTTCGCCGAAATCGAAGCCTTGTTCCAGCGCGCGGGTTATCACAGGCAGCTGGATGTCGTGGGTTATCAGGGCTTGTTGTATGCCCTTTATGATCCAGGGCGCTGGGAGGCGGTCGACGTGCTGCGCTGGCTCAAGGAGTTCACCGACGCGGCGGCGCAGACCCGATCCCTACCGGCTTGAGGATTCTCTTCTAGGTTCGATCCGGCTGCTGTTGGATAATGCCGCCCTGTATCGAGGGTCGAAACGTTCGTATGTCCACTTCATCTTTTTCTGCAGCACACGCCCAGGCCAGTACGCTCTACTTGCCGCCGGGTCCGTGGCAGACCGTGCTCGATTGCCTGTGTGAGCACTTCAGCGCCATAGGCCGTGAACAATGGCTGGACAGGATCGCCCGTGGGCGCGTCCTCGACGGGCATGGCGCACCGATTGCCCTTGATCTGCCTTACAAGGAAGGTCTGCGGATTCACTACTTTCGAGAAGTGCCGGACGAAAAGCCGATCCCGGTGGTCGAGTCGATCCTGTACGCGGACGAACACCTGGTGGTGGCGGACAAACCGCATTTCCTGCCAGTGACGCCGGCCGGGGAATACGTGGAGCAGACCCTGCTGCGACGATTGATCCGCCGCCTGGATAACCCGCACCTGGTGCCATTGCACCGCATTGACCGGCACACGGCGGGGCTGGTGCTGTTTTCCGCCAACCCTCGCAGCCGCTCGGCATATCAGTCGTTGTTTCCTGCGCGGCAGATCGAAAAGCGCTACGAGGCGATTGCCAGGGCACGGCCTGATCTCTCTTTTCCCCTGGTGCACAAGAGTCGGCTTATCGATGGCGAGCCGTTCTTCCGCATGCAGGAAGGTCCGGGCGTCAGCAATACCGAGACGGCCGTCGAGGTCCGGGAGAAGAACGGTGATCTGTGGCGGTATGCCCTTTACCCGGTGACGGGCAAGAAGCATCAATTGCGCGTGCACATGACCGCCCTGGGCGCGAGTATCTGCAACGACCCGTTCTATCCTCAGGTGCTCAAGGACGTCGTGGATGACTATGCCAATCCTTTGAAGCTGCTTGCCCAGGGGCTGCGGTTTGTCGATCCGGTGAATGGCCAGGACAGAAACTTCGAAAGCGCGATCACGCTGCAGTGGTGAGCACCGTTTCCCGGGGACGAAAAATGGCCACGAAAAAGCCCGCATATAGCGGGCTTTTTGTATCCGGTCGTCAGCGCAAGGATTACAACTCCTTGACGGTACGCACCTGGTCCTTGTTGACGCGGTTATGCTTGCCATCCAGTTGTTCGAATTCGTAGAAACCCGATTCGTCATCGTATTTAGGAGCGTCGACGGCCTGTATTTCGCGACCGTCATTCAAGGTGATCACTGTCGGCGAGGCGCAACCGGCAAGGGTCGCGAGGCCCAGTGCGAGCATGAAAGTGGCGAGGGTCCGTTGAGTCATGAGTGTGTCTCCGATTTGAATTCTTTTGGTTACTGAGCTTGAGACGTATACAACGAGTGCAAGTTCCGTGGGTCATGTCAGTCTGGCACAGTGTTATGGGTACTTAACAGTTCCGGGGTATTGAGGTTGGCCAGGCGAGGGTCATGGTCGGGGCATTGCAGGGCATGGGCCCCCAGCTTGCGCATGAGGCGGCCCGGGCTGCGTTCACCCTCGTGCCAGGCACGTTCAAAAGCGTTGGAAAGTGCCACGGGGATGATGCACAGCAAGGGCTCCCAATGTTCGCCCTGGCGCAGCATCAAGGGTTTGTCCGGATGCTGGCTGGCGGTTTCGCGCATGCCCTGCAACAACGCGGCATCGATACGGGGCACATCACAGGGCAATATCATCAGTTGCGCATGCCTGGCGGCCTTCAGGCCTGCCCGGATACCGGCCAAAGGCCCTGGAAAATCCCCTTCGTCGTCATGGACCAGCCGGTCGGCGTAGGGCGCGTACTGCTCCGGGTTCCTGTTGCAGGAGATGATCAGGTCATCGCTCAAGGCGCGGGTCTTGCGGTGCAGGTGAGCAATCAGGGGTTCGCCGTGCCATTGCAGCAACCCTTTATCCTGACCGCCCATGCGTTGGCCTCGCCCACCCGCCAGGAGCAGAATGGAGCAGGGCGGCAAATCCATTGGCGAAGTCACGGCAGGTCTCCATGGGGGCGGCGAAAAAATGAGGGGCTGTGATATAACACCGGGCTGTTTCTCCTACAACTGGATGAGCCTATGAAAGCCAAGGCTGATGTACCTTTTGCGCCGCTCAACATCGCGGTGCTGACGGTCAGCGATACCCGTACCCTCGAAACCGATACGTCAGGCCAGGTCTTCGTCGACCGCTTGAGTGCCGCCGGTCACAACCTGGCGGACCGGGTGTTGCTCAAAGATGATCTCTACAAAATTCGCGCGCAAGTCGCCAACTGGATTGCCGACGATGTCGTGCAGGTCGTGCTGATCACCGGGGGCACCGGTTTTACTGGCCGCGACAGCACTCCTGAAGCCGTGAGCTGCCTGCTGGACAAGCAGGTCGACGGCTTTGGTGAACTGTTCCGTCAGATATCGGTGGCCGATATCGGCACCTCGACCGTGCAGTCCCGGGCCCTGGCCGGCCTGGCCAATGGCACGCTGGTCTGCTGCTTGCCCGGTTCGACCAATGCCGTACGCACCGGTTGGGACGGCATTCTCGCCGAGCAGCTGGATTCGCGGCACCGTCCGTGCAATTTCGTGCCTCATTTGAAACAGGCGGCACCCTGTGAATCCCGTGGGTAAGCCAGGCAAGACCGGCAGTCTGATGGCGGTCGAAGTGGCCCTGGCCCGCTTGCTCGAAATGGCTGAAGCCTCGCCGATTATCGAGCGTGAACGCTTGCCGTTGGCGCAGGTCGAGGGCCGCGTACTCGCCGATGACCTGGTGTCGACGCTTGACCTGCCGCCATGGCCCAACAGTGCCATGGACGGTTATGCCTTGCGCGTGGCTGACTGGACGGGCGAGCCGTTGATGGTCAGTCAGAAGATTTTTGCAGGCAAGGCTCCGGATCCCTTGGAACCAGGCACTTGTGCACGAATCTTCACCGGTGCGCCGGTTCCTGCGGGTGCCGATTGCGTCGAGATGCAGGAAAACGCCGAAGTCCAGGCGGATGAGCGAGTGCGTTTCATCGAACCCATGGTCCCGGGGCAAAACATCCGTCCCCAAGGCCAGGAAACCACCGTCGGTGAACTGATCCTGCCTGCCGGCACGCGCCTGGGACCGATCGAGCAGGGGCTGGCGGCATCGCTGGGTTGCGCAGAGCTGGAAGTGATTCGCAAGGTTCGCGTTGCGGTCCTGTCGACCGGGGATGAGTTGCTTGAACCGGGTCAGGCGCTGGGACCGGGGCAGATTTACAACAGCAATCGCGTGTTGCTCTGCAGTTGGTTGCGGCGCCTGGGCTGTGAAGTGATAGACGCCGGTATTCTTGCGGATGATCTGGCGACTACCCGCATCTGCCTGGGTGAATTGAAGGATGTCGACCTGATCCTCTCGACGGGCGGCGTCTCGGTAGGTGAAGCCGATTTTCTCGGGATCGCGTTGCGGGAAGAGGGCGAGCTGACCTTGTGGAAGCTGGCCATCAAGCCAGGCAAACCCTTGACCTTCGGGCATTTTCGCGGCGTCCCGGTGATCGGCTTGCCCGGCAACCCGGCGTCGACCCTGGTGACCTTTGCCTTGTTGGCAAGGCCCTATCTGATGCGTCGCCTGGGGGTGAAGGAGGTCGAGCCCCTGAAGTTTCAGGTTCCGGCAGGATTTGCCTGGCCCAAAGCCGGCAATCGGCGCGAGTATTTGCGCGGACGGCTGGAGAACGGGCGGGCCATCATCTACAGGAATCAGAGTTCCGGGGTGCTGCGCAGCGCCGCCTGGGCGGATGGTCTGGTTGAAGTGCTGGAAGATCGCACGCTGGTCGAGGGCGACTGGGTCAGCTTTATCCCGTTGAGTGAGGTCCTGGGCTAACCCGCCATCCATGTGGGATAGCCCCCTGCCACGTCCGCCGCATTTTTGCGGGCTGACCTCGACCCCGGCGGCTTTTGCGTTCATGGCGACTCCTTATCGACCCACAAGAAGCGTCACGAGCTGGTCGAAACGGCTATTGCCGATCCACACCAGAAGCCCCAGGACCACGGCTGTTCCGCCAGCTGAATAAACCAGCCGGTGCTTGATGGATTTGACGTGGTCACGCATTTCATCCATGTCTCTGCGCATGTATCTGAGGTGTGTCTCCAGTTCAGTGACCCGAGGATCCATGGCGACTGCGCCGGTGGGTGCTGCGCTGTTTTTCAATTCAGCCTGATGACTGGAGCGTTTTTCTGCCAGTGGTGTGACCGGAATGAGCGGTAGCCTGATGTCATGGTTTTGCATGGCACTTCCCTGTTTGTTTCTGCTGATGACTGTTAAATGCAGTCGCCACGTTGGACCAATCTCGGCAGTCTGGTCAATTGAGCCAATTCCTAACGTTTTGTAAGAAAATTCCTTTTTGCAGGGCTCAGGCGGCTCGATTGGAATTAATTCAATTTCCATCGACTTTTCTGAAGGCCGGTGAGGTCCATATTTCCGGTACGGAATTCAATTCATGGGAGTGAGCACAATGAGCGAACGCAGGGCGCTATTGATTCTGCATGGCAAGCAGGCGCTCAACGAGTCGGTGCGCGCCGCCGTCGAGGGCAAGCGCCAACAGGGTTGGGAACTGGCCGTTCGACTGACCTGGGAAGCCGGGGACGCACAACGGCTGGTAGAGGAGGCATTGACCGCGGGCTATGGGCACATCATCGCTGGCGGCGGTGATGGCACCTTGCGCGATATTGCCGAGGCCATGGCCGCACAACCGACGCAGGCCAGCCTGGTATTGATGCCCCTGGGGACGGCCAATGATTTTGCCCGCGCCGCCGGTGTGCCTCTGGAGCCGGATCAGGCACTGGATCTACTGGACGTCGCGCCGAGCGCCATCGATCTGGGCGAAGTGGGCGGACAGGTATTCCTGAATATGGCCACGGGCGGCTTTGGCAGCCAGGTGACGGCCAACACCTCGGAGGATCTGAAAAAAATCCTTGGCGGCGCGGCGTATCTATTCACCGGGTTATCTCGCTTCAGTGAGTTGCATGCGGCCTACGGCGAGTTGCAGGGCCCCGATTTCCAATGGAGTGGCGAGCTGCTGGCACTGGGGATCGGCAATGGCCGACAGGCCGGCGGCGGGCATGTGTTGTGCCCGGACGCACTGGCGGACGATGGCTTGCTGGATATCAGCATCTTGCCTGCGCCGCAGGAACTGGTGGGCACCTTGAAAACACTGTTGGCTGACGGTTTCGGCATCGACAACATGTTTGTGCGCGCCCGTTTGCCATGGGTCGAGATCAAGGTCGCGGAAGGTCTTTATATCAACCTGGATGGCGAACCTATGGAAGGCGACAGTCTGCGGTTCTCTGCGCGGGCGGCGGCACTGCGCGTGCACCTGCCGGAAAACTCGCCGCTGCTGGGCAGCACTCCAACGATTGAGGGTCAACAGGCTTGATCGTTAAAGGCCGCTATGCCTGGGGGTCAAGGTCCGATAAAAGCAGCCGATACCCCCTTTAGTAAATACATCAGAGCAAGCCCAGGAGTCCTTGATGGCCGGCATTCTCGACACGGTAGACCAACGCACGCAACTGGTGGGTGAGAATCGCCTGGAAATTCTCATGTTTCGACTGGCCGGACGGCAACTGTTCGCGATTAACGTGTTCAAGGTTCAGGAAGTGCTGCAGCTGCCGAAACTGACCCTGATGCCCCAGCGCCATCCGTTTGTCTGCGGCGTGGTCAATCTGCGTGGCAAGACCCTGCCGGTGATCGACCTGTCCCAGGCCATCGGCATGCGTGCACTGGTGCCTGGCCCTGCCAGCACTATCATCGTCACCGAGTACAACCGTTCGGTGCAGGCGTTCCTGGTCGGTGGCGTGGACCGCATCGTCAACATGAACTGGGAAGCCATCCTGCCGCCGCCGACCAGCGCCGGTCGCCAGCACTACCTGACCGCCATCAGCAAGGTCGACGATCAGTTGGTGGAAATCATCGACGTCGAAAAAGTCCTCGCCGAAATCGTGCCGTACAACGCCAAGGTGTCCCGCGAAAAACTCGACGATCCAGTACTGGAACACGCCCGCGGGCGTGAAGTGCTGCTGGTGGATGACTCCAGCGTGGCGATCGCGCAGTTGCGCGAAACCCTGGGGCAACTGGGCGTGAAGATGCACGTGGCCAGCGATGGCCTGAAGGCATTGAACCTGCTCAAGGGCTGGGCCGATACGGGCGTGAACATGACCGACAAACTGCTGATGGTCTTCACCGATGCGGAAATGCCGGAAATGGACGGTTACCGCCTGACCACTGAAATCCGTAACGACCCGCGCCTGCGTGGCCTTTATGTGGTGCTGCACACCTCCTTGTCCGGCAGTTTCAACGACTCGATGGTCAAGAAAGTCGGCTGCGACAATTTCCTCTCCAAATTCCAGCCGGACAAACTGGTCGATGTAGTGCGCCAGCGCCTGATGCTCGTGTAGGAGCGAGCTTGCTCGCGATGGACGTGAACGATAACGCATTCATCCGGGATGAACGTGTTGTTCTTAAGTCCATCGCG